>NZ_JBNGOX010000043.1:0-52820 GCF_050589785.1 Carboxylicivirga caseinilyticus
GTTTTAACTTCTAATATAACAGCTTTTTCACTTTCCTTAAAAAGCTTATCTAATTGACTATCTAATTCTTCTTCATTCTCAGCCAACAAATAATCCAAACCATACATTTCAGCCAAAGGTTTTACACTTAAACTGTGCTTAGCCTCAAAGTATGTTTCTAACTCTTCAGTATCTGATGGTCCCGGAATAAAACGGAATATACCTCCTCCTCCATTATTAAAAACCAGAATACGAAGATTTGGTTTTAGATATGAATTCCATAATCCATTGCTATCATACAAAAATGATAAATCACCACTAACCAGTAAAGTTCGTTTTTGGGTAATGTATGATGCTCCTACAGCCGTACTGGTGCATCCATCTATACCACTTGTACCACGGTTACAGAACGATTCATATTTCTGAAATTCTTCAAATAACTGAGCATATCTAATTGCAGAACTATTTCCCCACTGAATCATGTAATCTTCAGGTAATTTTGCCTGAAGATGGTTAAACATGTTCAGATCACTCCATGGTATTTTCTCCATGTATTCAGCATGATGATTCTCTGAACGTTCTCTTCTATTTAACCAGGTTGTTTTAAAATGGCTCTTCTTTGAATTAAGATTAGGTAATAACTGCTTAAAGAAATCCAAAGGTTCCGATTCAATTGAAGCTGTCAACTGCTTGTATGTATCCAAATGACGATTAACAGAACTTAAATGCCAATGATGTTTTGCCGGATACGAACGAAGGAATTTCTTAACCATTTTGGAGACCACAGCCCCATCCATGGTAATTAAAAGGTTAGGTTTAAAAAAATGAACTTCCTCTTCAGTGATGGTCGCTACAACTTTATCGATACCCCCAACAATGTTTGCTCCACTTATATTGGATGATACCTCTGAAAGCACAACTACCTGCTCGAATTCTGACAATTGATTTAATACTTGTTTCAATTTTAGATCTGGAAATTGCGATCCTACCAGAATCATTATTCTGTCAGAATTATTCCAAATAGAAGAAAGATCTTCTACCTGCATATCCGATAGCCGATATTCTGCCTGGTATTGTTTTATCTGTCTTATTTCATCAGTCGGGTGTACTGTTTTACCATATAAAGGTTCCCGTAAAGGCAAATTGATGTGAACAGGTCCGGGTTTGCGGTTCAGGCAATTATAAAAAGCCTCACTTACCAAGCGTTTTACGTACCAGTCATTTTCTTCGAGATAAGTAGGTATATTACACGAGTATTTCACTACATTATCCAAAGCTCCAATCTGACGAATCGTTTGACCATCACCCTGATCAATCCACTCCATTGGACGATCAGCACTGATCACTACCAATGGTATATTCTGATAATAAGCTTCTGAAATTGCTGGTGCATAGTTTAATAAAGCAGAGCCACTAGTACATACAAGAGCTACTGGTTTTCGTGTTTGCTGAGCAATACCCAATGCAAAAAAACCGGCACTACGTTCATCAACCACACTGTAACAATTAAACTCGGGATGAGCAGCAAAGGTAATGGTTAAAGGAGCATTTCTTGATCCGGGTGAAATGACCACTTCCCTTAATCCTTCTGCCAAACATATATCTACTAAAGTTTTTACAACTTTCTTCTCGGAAACAGGTTTATTCATAACCCTGCAAATTTGCTATATTTTTTAATACCGACAAAAGGGTTTGAGCCTTCAGTTCTGTCTCTTCCCATTCTTTGTTTACTTCACTTCCTCGTGTTAAACCACCTCCTAAATACAAAGAAGCATGAGAGTGAGTTAGTTTCAAACACCTGATATTAACATAAAAAGAAAAGTCACCATTATTAACCGGACCTAAAAAACCCGCATAATATTCTCGTCGGTTAGATTCAATCTCTGAAATATGTTCAATTGCCCCTTCCTTGGGCATTCCACACACGGCTGGTGTAGGGTGAAGTTGAGTTAACAGCCTCATTAAACCACTTCCCAACTGAGATAAATTAAATTTAAAATCGGTTCTGAGATGTTTCACCTGACCGGCCTTCATCGTATAAGGACCGTTTATCTGGTAATCCTGAATATTGTTATTATCCAGCACAGTTTTCATATAATCGGTAACCAATGCCTGCTCATCTTCTTCTTTATGGCTCCAAAAAGTATTTGATCTGTTGGGTAATGTACCTGCCAATGAAACTGTTTGCAATGATTCCTCCGATTTACCCAATAAAAGTTCCGGACCAGCACCAATCCACACTCCGGTTTCAGGTGTTACCAAAGCATAAACAAACGCATGTTCATACAACCCACAAAGTTCATCGAAGAAGTGGATAACATTCTCAACAGCAAAAGAAGGCACTTTCTTAATTCGTGACAGAATCACTTTATCGAGCTCCCCTTTCAAAAGAGCATTATGCATCATCTTAAATTGTTGATGATACTCTTCAAAAGTTATTTCAACATCTTCATCTTCTTTCAAAAATTGTTGAAAAAGTGAGATCACATTATAAGCAATATCTTCAGACAATACTCCTTCAAATACATAATTTAAATCACGACTGATATGAATTGACCTGAAATTCTCTGCATTAAAAGGATGAATAATAAAACCATCATTAAGCCATTCTTCCTTTATTTCTTTTGCATCAGAAGACTTTCCTATCTGAAGTATTTTATTGTTTTGATGTGGTAATCTGTAAAGAATAACTGAGTCTGCACCCAATCTTATCAAATCATTTATCTTATCTGGTATATGCGTTGTATTCACTTTTATTTAAACTTAAAACAAAGATAATAAAATAGCCTCCAATGACGAACATTTCCTCTTGCACTAAAAAAATTAAATCCCGCACCGTAATGATGAACACATCATTACATCTGATTAATGATTAATTTTTCCTGATGAATGAAACCAATTGGTTATTTCTAAGTATAACGTCATACACTCAAACTCGTTATTATGACACACTATTACCTGAACTTAATAACCAAATTGTCCTACATATTTGCAATGGTCTGTATTACTACTTTTGCACCAATGCAAGCCCAAGAACTAACAAAAGAATGTATCAATTGTTTTTCTACTGAGCTGGTTTCAATTGAAAGTGAGGACGATTGCACAACCATTCAATTAAAGATACAAGCATCTGATTGCAACTCTGCTTTATCACATTTTACAGTTGAAGTGCCTTGCGGAACAGTTACCTCAGCATCGAATTCAGGAGGATGGCCCATCGAAGTTAATTCAGAAGATCCTACAAGCGGTATATATGGATTGAAAGTAGATAATATCAATAATTTCGGAGAAGATGGTGATTCTGCTTCTTTCACTCTGGAATACACTGTTTGTTATACCGATCAAGAGTGTAAAAACATTCTGGAATCAGGTTTTGATATCGCTTACAAAGCAGCAACCTGTATTTTTATTGATCGCATTGAATCAGAAAACCCTCCATTAGATGCGTTTCTTACAACGCAAGACCTAATTTGTAACGGCGATGCAAGTGGTACAGTGATTACAACCATTACTG
The DNA here is from genome assembly GCF_050589785.1 of Carboxylicivirga caseinilyticus. Classification (NCBI taxonomy): domain Bacteria; kingdom Pseudomonadati; phylum Bacteroidota; class Bacteroidia; order Marinilabiliales; family Marinilabiliaceae; genus Carboxylicivirga; species Carboxylicivirga caseinilyticus. Next base: position 3,494 of record NZ_JBNGOX010000043.1, read on the forward strand.
AAGGTACTGAACCTTTTACTTTTTTATGGAATACTGGTGCTACTACAAAAGATCTGTTAAATGTTACGGCAGGATATTATGAAGTAACTATTACAGATGCCAATGGTGAGAATCTCACATTAAGTGCTCAAATAAATGAACCTGAAGCTATTTCAGTTCAGGCTAGCATACAAAATGCAAATTGTGGATTAAACGATGGTTTTATCGAAGTAACTGCATCCGGAGGAAAAGAACCATATTCGTATGAGTGGAGTAATGGAGCTTCTACTTCTATGATTGATCAGCTGGAAAGCGGACAATATACTGTTACTGTAACTGATTCGATTGGTTGCTCAAAATCGTTTAACTACAATATAAAAAACGAAACGACTCTAAGAGCAACTATCACTACAGACAATCTGGAATGTCATGAAGAAGGTTCCGGAAGTCTGACTGTTACTGTTACAGGTGGAATTGAACCATACAGCTATTTGTGGGACAATGGTGATACAACCAGTACTGCAACAGATTTAAACAGTGGAATTCATAAAGTAATTATCACTGATGCAGTCGGATGTACTACTGAAAAAACATCCTATGTAATCATAAGTAAATTGAATGCTTCAGCGGTTATAAACAATCCTCTTTGTAATGGCGAATCAAATGGTAGTGCAACTATAACAATTATAAATGGAACAGAACCATATGATATTATCTGGAACACCGGTTCTACTGAAACTACAATCAATGATCTGGCTGCAGGATGGTATTGGGCAGATATCACTGATGCTAATGGATGTGAGTACCGTAAATATGTAAATATTACACAACCCAATGAACTAACAATATCAGCTTCATTATCAAAAGCAAGCTGTAATGCAAATGATTCAAGTATTATTGTTGATATAATTGTAAGTGGAGGAACACCTCCATACACTTATTACAGAGATGGAGCAGAAACCGATAAAACAATTACAGTTGACAAAACTGGATATTATGAATTTACAGTAATTGACGCCAACGGATGTGAAAAAACACAAGAAATTTTGGTAACTCGTCCCGAAGCTAATTTAAATACCAACATTACGGTTAGTCAGCCAACATGTTCGAGTTCGGGTTACGGGTCAGCTGCAATAACGGTTATTAATGGTGAGGCACCTTATACAATTATATGGTCTGATGGATCAGAAGCCATGAACCGTAATAATCTTACTGAAGGTGACTATGAGGTATTAATAACTGATGCCATCGGTTGTACATCACAACATTCCATAACCATTAATTCTGTTGAAATCGCTTCGGCCGAAATCATTGCTCCTGACGCTATGCCTGAATGTTCATCAAGCAATAATTTACTGTATGCATTCACTAATAATACAAGTTCATACCAATGGTCAATCTCCAATACCGCTTCAGGATGGACTATTGAAAGTCAGACTGAAGATCAAATCAGTTATACTGCTGGTGAGGGTAGCACATGGGTACAGTTATTGGTTAAGAGTATTGACAATTGTGAAGCAAGAGATTCCATATTATTGAATTGCCAGTCACTTGATGACTCGAATCCAACCGATTCTATATCGGGTGGTGATGAGGATAAAAATTGCGACTCTTGTTATGAAATTATACCAACAGATATCAAACAATTAGATGATAACTGTTACAAGTACACCATTACAGTAAAAACTGATGGATCTTGCAGTTATGATCTTTCACATCTGTCGATTGAGGTAAAAGATGGCTATGTAAAATCAGTGTATAACTCAAAAGGATGGAAAACCGAACTCAATTCAACAGATCCAACCACAGGCATTTATGGATTTAAGATTGATGACATTTCCAACTTTGGCAAAAGCATAGATCAATTTAATATTGAATATACTATTTGTTTTGATGATGAATCTCTACGCGAATTTACTGTAGCATATAAATCTGCACAATGTGTAGTGACAGATGTATTTGAATTTAACCAGGAACAATTTAATACTTCCCTTTCAGCTAATTCATACCCAAATCCCTTTACCGATGCAACTCAAATTGAGTTTACATCAAAAACCACAACAGATGCCGAATTATATATTTATGATATTTATGGTAATATGGTTGAATGCTTATACAGCGGACCCGTTGAAGCAAATACAAACTACAACTTTGAATTCCGTCCGGATAAAACTATGGAAAGTATATTCTTCTATCGATTAATATGTGGAGACGAAATCATACAAGGTAAACTAATGAAAATTCGTTAGATATTACAGTTCCTGATTCAAGTAGGAGGTTGTCTTTTGGCAACCTCTTTTTTATTTTATAATCAATCCTGATGATAGCTCAATATTAGACTTCTGTTGAAATACCCATTGCAATTCATAAATCTATCTAAATTAATAATATCATTTATTAGCGTTGTGCATTAAATATAATTCAAGTAAATTGAAGCAGCAACCAAATAAACTACACATCATGACTAATAAACTCATTGCTGTTTTACTTTTTGTATTTATATCAGTTATTTCTTTTGCTCAGGTTGATATTAAGTATCAGGTACCTTCCGAAGAAATATTAAAACTAGCTGACGTTCCTTTACCCCCTTCAACTATAACCAACGATGATGCTTCTTTGGTGGTATTATTGTATCGTAATCAATACAAAAGCATAGCCGAACTATCAGAACAAGAATTAAAGTTGGCGGGTATTCGTACCAACCCGGTCACAAATATGTCATCGCGTAGTACTTTTTATAATAATCTGGAGTTAATAAAAAAAGGTTCAAAAGAACCGTCGCAGATTGAAGGCTTACCTGACAATCCAAGACTATCGAACTTCAGTTGGTCACCAGATCAGACCAAATTAGCTTTTGCTAATACTGCGTCTAATGGAACTGAATTATGGTATGCCGACTTAGTTACTTTAAAGGCATATCGTTTAACAGGCCCTATTATCAATGGAAATTTACGAAACAGACCATATACATGGTTGAAAGATAATAATGGCTTATTAGTAAAAATACTACCAGAAGACAGACCGTCAATCATAAACAAAAGTGAATCAATTCCAACAGGTCCGGTAATCTCAGTAAACGATGGTAAGAAAGCTCAGAACAGAACGTATCAGGATTTATTAAAAGATAAGACTGATGAGCAGAATTTTGTTACTTTAGCCGAATCCGAACTAAACATTATTGGTCTTGATGGATCTGCCAAAACATGGGCTCCAAAGGCCATTTACAGTAGCATTAGCATATCACCTGATGGAGAATATGTTCTTCTGTCAGTCATTAAGAAACCTTTCTCCTACCTGGTTCCTTATTACCGGTTTAGTACTGATTATTTGATCTATAACATCAATGGTGATTTGATCAAGACATTGGAAGAAGTGCCTCTAATTGAAGATTTACCCCAGGGTTTTATGGCTGAGCGTAAAGGGAAAAGAGATTTTGGTTGGAGAGCCGATAAACCATCAACCATCTATTGGGCCACAGTACTTGACGATGGAGATCCGGAAAAAGAGGTAGAATTCAGAGACGAAATATTTACACTTGACGCTCCATTTAGTGATAAGCCTAAATCAATCCTAAAGGTTAAAAACAGATTTTCTTATATCATATGGGGTAACGATCAAATTGCCGTAGCATATGATATGTGGTGGAACAACAGAAACACAAAAACCTATGTATTTAATCCGGAAGATAATACACTAGAACCTCAGATCTTATTCGATCGCAACTATCAGGATAGATACAATGATCCCGGATCATTTATAACCACAAAAAATGATTTGGATAGAAATATTCTTCTTCTGGATAATGATAATGTTTATCTCGAAGGTGATGGTTATTCTGCTGAAGGACAAAAACCTTTTATTGATAGAATGAATCTGAAAACACAAAAGAAAACAAGACTTTTCCAGGCTCAAAACAAAGAAAACCTTGAAACAATCTCTAAAGTTATTGATATCAAAAAAGGACTGATTCTTACGCGTATTCAATCGCCTACTGATTTTCCAAACTACTACTTGAGAAATATTAAGAGCAGAAAAGCACCAATGCCTGTTACTCATTTCAAAAATCCTTTTGAGAGCATGGCGGGTGTGCATAAAGAGATCATTCATTATACTCGTGAAGACAGTTTACCTCTATCAGGCACCTTATATTTACCGGCTAATTATGATTTTAATAATAAAGAACGTCTGCCTTTATTAATGTGGGCATATCCTGATGAATTTAAGGATAAAAAAAGTGCAGCACAGGTTACCTCCTCTCCTAATGAATTTATATACCCGTGGTATGGATCTCCAGTATTCTGGGTTATGAAAGGATATGCCATTCTTGAGGATGCTTCATTCCCTATCGTTGGTGAAGGCGATGAAGAACCCAATGATACCTTTATACCTCAATTGGTTAGTAACGCCAAAGCTGCTATCGATTATCTGGATGAACAGGGATATATCGATCGAAATAAAGTTGCTGTTGGTGGACATTCTTACGGAGCTTTTATGACAGCCAACCTGTTAACTCATTCTGATTTGTTTGCTGCAGGTATTGCACGAAGTGGTGCCTATAACCGTACACTTACCCCTTTCGGATTCCAGAGTGAAGAGCGTAACTACTGGGAAGCACCTAACATTTATTATGAGATGTCACCATTTATGCATGCAGATAAGATGAAGCATCCGCTATTATTGATACACGGAAGAGAAGATAATAACTCAGGTACATACACTATGCAGAGCGAACGTTATTTCAATGCATTAAAAGGTCTTGGCGCAACGGTTCGCCTGGTTTTACTACCTACTGAAAGTCACAGTTACAGAGCAAAAGAATCAGTTTTACACTTGCTTTGGGAACAGGATCAATGGCTGGAAAAATATGTAAAGAATAAGAAATAACCTATGATTGGGCTGGTGTTAGCCAGCCCCTTCTCTTTTCCAAAAGACTTATGAAAGATATATCTCACCTTCAGCAACTAACCTATCAACAGGTAAAAGACAGACATTACGATTTGGCCATTTTACCCTGGGGAGCCACAGAAGCCCACAATTATCATTTACCCTATGGGACTGATAATCTGGAAACCGAAGTAATACTAAAACAGTCAGTTGAGTTGGCTACAAACGAAGGTGCATCAGTCTTAATCTTACCCATCATTCCGTTTGGAGTAAATACCGGACAAATGGATCTCCCATATATCATTAATATGATGCCCTCCACACAGGCTGCAATTATCAATGATGTGGCTCAATCAGTCTTCAACAGTAACATTGATAAACTTCTGATTTTTAACGGCCATGGAGGTAATGATTTCAAAACGATAATAAGAGAAACAGGTGCTAAATATCCTAATAAAATTATCTGTAGCAGTAACTGGTTTCAGGTGCTGAAACATAGCAATTACTTTACACATGCCGGAGAACATGCCGATGAAATGGAAACCAGTCTAATGATGTATTTATATCCTGAGTTGGTTCTTCCTTTGGAAACAGCAGGAAATGGTCAGCATAAAAAATTCAGAGTACAGGGCCTCAATGAAAATTGGGCCTGGGCAGAAAGAAAATGGACTCAGGTAACCAATGACACAGGGGTGGGAAATCCACATTATTCATCTGCAGAGAAAGGAGAGAAATTCTTTACAGATGTATGCCAGGTACTGTCAAAGTTCATTCACCAACTGGCTACTACTCCTAACACCGACTTTTATAGTTATTAATTATTTAAAAACCGCCATGACTGGTCTATGATCACTTACCATATTTAAATAATTGCTATAGCAATAAGAAGGTCGTATGGTAGTTGTTGATTGATGCAAGTCAAACAGTTCGTTGGTCATTAAAATATGATCAAGATGACTATAATAACTTGAACCCGGGTATGACCAATATTCCTCATCCCCCATGGCTATATTCATATCAGCAAAACGATAGTGCACTTCATCAGAAACAAAATTCCAGAATACATTGTCTGAATAGTAGTTTTCACTTATATAGTCGTTATAATCTCCCAGTACAATAACGGCTTCATCTGCTAAATAAGAATCAATGTAATTTTGTAGTTTCTCAGATGCATCTCTTCTTCTTTCTTCATTTGCATAATCGCCAAATGCTTTTAGATGATTATTTATCAAATAAACTTCTATTCCGGTTCCTTTATGATGAATCTTTATTTTAAACGGAGGACGAGGGAAAGCATAATAGTCATCTTTATACAAAGCTTCTGTTTCTTCTTCGTACAAATCAACTTCTGAGGTTTTATACAAATAAGCCAGCGACTGATCTCCGGATGAACTGGGCGTAAATACAGCTTCCCAACCCGGTATTTCATCGGCTAAACGTTGCGCGACATATTCACTTCCTATCTCTTGCAAAGCTACAATATCTGCATCTAACTGTCCTAATAAGCTGGCTATATAAGGAATACGGATAGTAACATTATAATCGTGACTACTACTTAATCGGAAATTTTCTAAATTTAGAGTTACCACTTCCAGCGCATTAGAACTGGTTGTTTCTATACAATCTCCAAAATCAATTGCCCACGATTGTTCAGGATCATCCTTTTTACATGATGACCATCCCAACACAAATACCACTAAAACTAATGTAAAGAAAAACCGATTATTCATAATTAAATCATTAGACCAATTGGTCGCAAAGATTCAATTATTTAACGAGATATACAAACACTATAATTTTACTCTTCCGACTCGAAATAAAGTTTATAAAATTTCAATCCACGTTCGCTGTCAAAACCTTTTTCGATATACTGGCGTTTCCCGTGTACATAAACATGGAAATTTTTATCGAGCTTTAGTACTGATTTGAAATGCTTTTTTTCTGATTTTACAGCATCCTTCGATATATCAAAACTATCCTGCAATGGCATATTTTTTTCAGCCACGCAAAAGTTCTTATAATCCTGAAAGGCATCCACAACCTCCGGTTGACGAATTACTTCGCGTTCAAACTCCCGCTCATCAAAGTTGGCATGTTTACCAAAATATTCAATGGAACGATTCAGCAGATCTACCTGATCGGGCCGGGAAACATCATTATCCTCGTTAAAAACCTCTCCAACAAAACCCTTACACATTTGCAGGTAGTTGTTGGTAAAATAATAATTATCCTCTCGTGGTTTTAATCCTAAAAAGTCAGTCTGCCAAAAATGGGCCTCATTACCTTTATTGATGTTATCAACCGAGCAAACTTTAAATCCCAGTTCTTTCTCTGTATTAAAAATTAAACAACCTTTATCAAGTTTTTTAATATTAATACCTTGCTGAGCATCCAATTCAAACCCTTGATTTTGCAGCATTACCTTTAAAAAGGTGTCTTTATTTTCTGATTTAAAAATTCCCAATGCATCGGTTACTTCTCCATCAACCACAACATTGTTGAACAATACCATATAAAACTCTCCACCTTTGATTTTAGGATGATTGGACTGTTCAAAAAGATGATTACCCAATGCCACTGACACTTCATGAAAGGCAGAAGGATTATTAAAAACTTTATCACTCAAATTAAATACAATGTTATTCTCAAAACCCTCTTCATGATCGAAATTAAAATACAATTCCGACTTGAATGGTTTGAAAAAATATTGTTTAAGTACTTCCGAAACAACATCCTCATCATGTAAACTAGCTTCGCTGTTCGAAAATCTTATTTCTTCTCCTTCAGCTCTACAGCCAATATGATGGACAACAATTTTTTGTATTTCGGTTTGTGTGAAATCAATCATCTTTTTAAAATTTTAGCACACAAATATAATGGAATCAGAAAGATTTTCAGAAAGAAAATAACAGATACAAAAAAAGCAGTTATCGAAACAAATCATTTCAATAACTGCCTGTAATATAAATGTAGCTCAATTAACTCACTTTGCAATGTAAGGCATACCACGATACAGAATGAGATTTGCCATCAATCAGTTCCTTTAACATTTTTCTATCGTCCCAACTATTCTCGTAATTGCATGATTGATCCAACGCCTTTGACAACAACAACCATTCTTCAACAATGGGTTGAGTCAACTCTCCTTCAAACTCTTTTAAAATATTAAGGCAACATGTGTCAATAAGATGAAGTTTGGTTTCCTCATTTAATAATGAGGCTTTTGTAGTATAAACATGATCAGAAACTTTAATATACTCATCACTTTCCAATACTACATGCAATGATAGATTTTGCTTCGACATAACACCTTGGTTTTTAGTTTGACTGTTCTCAAATTAGTAAAAAAACAAACCAAAATAAAGACCATTAGAGATATATTTCGTTATTTATCCAAATTCTAAATAAAGAAAAATTTCTTGAAAACAAAATCCTACTATGTTAATTTTCAATCGAATAAATACATCAAGGCCTGATATTTTTCAATATGAACACCAACACCTGATGTCATTGCTACTTCCCTTGGAAAATGAACGGATCGACCACCTTCCAGTAACTCTTTTCCACGAAAATAGTTATGATGATCTTCTCCTACCATTTTAAAAGCGTGATTCGGTATGATAATTCTACAATCCTGATTACTATCAGATAAATTGGCAATCAACATTATCCAACGATGTTTATAAAATCGCAACCATGCATAAACTCCTTTTTCGACCAATCCTCCGGGAGTATTATTACACCACATTAAATCATAATTACCACCCTCGGATAACGGCAAATATTTCTTTATTAAATCATTTAGCTTAATATATCTGTTAAGAAGCCATGTCTCATCCTCAGTTAATTGATTATTTCCTTTAATGGAAGAATAATATCTGCGTAGAGAATCTACCGACCAGTAGTCAAAAATTGTTGTCCGTCCATCTCTTCCACTGAATCCTTCTTCATCTATTCCCTTCTCACCTATTTCCTGACCGTTGTATATCATAACAGGGTTGGTTGAGAAGCCTGCTGTTAAAACCCAGGCCGGCCAAGCCTTCTTTGCATCATCGATAATAAACTCCGAAGCCAATCTTTGTTCATCGTGATTTTCAAGAAAAAACAGCATATTATTGGAGAAATGATCAATGGCCTGCCAAGAATCCTGCACTGTTTTTAAAGGCTTTTCATTTTTAAGAATGCCAATTACACTATCGTAAAACCCAACTTTATCGTACAAACAGTCAAAACCACCTTCTGTCAGGTACGATTGATATAAGGAAGGTTGATAGACTTCAGCCACAAAAACAACTTTGGAAAATTGCTCTTTAACCTCATTAATACACCATTGCCAGAATTCAACCGGAACCATTTCGGCCATATCGCATCTGAATCCATCAACACCTTTTGAACACCAATACAACAAAATATCTTTCATCTTCCACCAGGTGTCTGGCACTGGATTAAAATGCCTTGCTTTTCCATTATTATAATCAATTCCATAATTTAACTTAACCGTTTCGTACCAATCGTTAATCGATGGATTTGCTAAAAAACAGTCGTTGCCAGTTGCTTTAGCCGGTTCTTCTTGCCATGGATTTTCAGCTCCCACGGGTGCTTCAAACCTCTGACCAGTTAAATAATAAAAATTGTTATTGGGATTAAATGTATGGGTGGTATCATCATCTTCTCCAAAATCCTTAATTCCGGAAGGTTTAGCATCTGATTGATATTGCCTAGCAAGGTGATTAGGCACAAAATCAATCAGAACTTTCATTCCAGCCAAATGAGTGCGCTGAACCAATGCTTCAAACTCAGTCATCCGATGCTCAACTGCCTCAGCCAGATCGGGATCAATATCGTAATAGTCTTTTATTGCATAAGGACTTCCTGCCTTTCCCTTAACAACCTGAGGATTATCCACAATTATTTTATTGTCTGAATAATCTGTTGTTGTGGCATGTTCAATCACACCTGTATACCACATATGCGTAATGCCCATCGATTTAAAATGATTCAAAACCTTATCATCGAACGCATTAAGCTTACCTGAACCATTTTCATGAATGGTCCCATCTTTAACATTGACTTTTTTGTTATTAGAAAATAACCGGGGTAATACCTGATATATTATTGCTTTACCCATATAGACTAGTTTTGTTAAGGATTAATTAAGCTAAAAAGGGCTTTGAAAAGATAGTTATTATTTAAATAGCAATAAAACGAAAGATCATAATTATACAGATAATAGAGAAAAGTGTAATTTAGCTTCAAACAAGATCACAATGAAATATTTGAGGGGTTCTTTACTTTCAGCAATTCTTTTTTTTATTTTCACCCATTCATTTGGACAGTATTACAGTACAGGTTCAGATCCCGCCAATATAAAATGGAGACAAATAAAAAGCTCTTTCTTTAAAGTAATCTACCCTGAAGATTTTGAATCTGAAGCCAAACGATTGGTTTTGATGCTTGATTCATTGTATCTATACGGAGGCCACACACTTAATCATACTCCTAAACCAATTCCGGTAGTGATTCATTCACATTCGGCATACTCTAATGGATTAGTAACCTGGGCTCCCAAACGAATGGAGCTCTACCCTACCCCAAGTCAGAATATTTTTGCTCAGGATTATTTACAACAATTAGCCATTCATGAATTCAGACATGTTGTGCAGATTGACAAAATCAACCAGGGATTTACAAATCTACTGAGTTATCCCTTTGGACAACAAATTGTAGGAGGCATACTTGGACTGTATGTTCCTCTCTGGTTTTTAGAAGGCGATGCTGTACTTACCGAAACAACCTTATCGAAGAGTGGAAGAGGACGGGTTCCTGCTTTTGAGCAGGAGATCAGAGCTCAATTACTCGAAAAAAGAATCTACAATTACGAAAAGGCCTATTTTGGTTCCTATCAAAATTATATCCCCAATCATTACCGGATGGGTTACCTTTTTACAGCAGGTGCCAGACAAAAATACGGAACCGAGGTATGGGAAAATGCCCTCACCGAAACCGGAAGAAACAGTTGGTCGCTAACTCCATTTAATTATGGAATAAAAAAAGTAACAGGTAAAAATAAAGTGCCGTTATACAAGGAAGTTTTCTCAGATTGGCAAAAAAAGTGGAAAGAACAGGATAATAGTATAACTCTAAGTAAAAAATCTGCTTTAACACCACGAGACAGATCCTATAAAAACTATTTATACCCTATTGCCATTGATGATAAGCATATCATTGCTGAAGTAAATGGCCTCGGAGAGATCAGGCATTTTGTTAAGGTAAACACAAAGGATGGTTCCGAAGAAAAGCTACTGACCATTGGATACCGTGATAGTGAACCTTTTTCGTATGCTCATAACTTAATCTGCTGGACTGAGCTGGAGATTAATCCCAGGTGGGAAAATCAATATTATTCTGTTATCAGAATTTATGATCTGAACACTCAAAAGCAAAAGAAACTCACTTTTAAAAGTCGCTATTTTTCTCCAGCCATTTCTCCTGATGGTAAAAAAGTTGCTACTGTTTTTGTTTCACAGGATAATAAAAAAGAAATTCACCTTCTGAATGTTTCAGATGGCATACTTCTCAAAAAAATAAGTATACCTGGCAACAATTTAGCCATCACTCCTAGTTGGAATAAAAGAGGAGAAAATTTAGTTATGGTCCTTCTCTCAGATGAAGGCAAACAACTTTCCCTGTTAAATACCTTAACTCAAGAATGGACATCTGTTACTCAACCAGAATTTACTGAAATAGTATCTCCTAAAATCATTAATAGTCAGATATATTTTACAGGATCGTGGAGTGGAATAGATAATATTTATCGTATCAACTTAGATGGCACCAATCTCCAAAAAGTAACAGAATCGCGATTTGGAGCCACGCAGGTTTCTGCAGGTAATAATTCTAACCAAATACTATATCAGGATTACACGTCTGATGGCTATTTAATTGCGCAGGCTGATCTTGATTCTTTGAGGATAGAAAACTATCACCCATCTTCAATTCCAGCCGAGGAATTTATCGTTGATTTGAGCAAAGATGAAAAAGGCTTACCCGAATTTAGTCAGTCAGATTCGATTGAATTTGATAGCAAAAAGTATTCAAAGGGAAATATCTTTAACTTCCACAGTTGGGCCCCAGTAAATCTGAACATTAATGATGTAACACTTACCCAGGGCGTTTCATTAATGTCGCAAAATCTATTGAGTACCACTTTCACAACATTTGGTTATAATGCCAACAAACAAGACAGCAGAGAAAAATACTACTTCAGCATACAGCACCGGGCCTGGTATCCTGTTATTGAATTTGAAATAAGAGCAGGTGATGAGAAATATTATCAGGATGGTTTATTTGCAAATGCTACGGACACGTTTGCTATTGATATGGATGTAAAAAGAAAGCATCTCTATACTCATCTTGAGATTAATGTTCCTTTAACCTTGACCAGAGGTAAATGGCAACGTTATATTCAACCATCAATCAGCACCAGTTATCAGTATGCTTCTGATTATTCTTATGAACTAACCTACGTAAGCAGAGTTAACAACCAGTGGGTTATTAAAGATAATGAAACAATTACAACAAATGCTTTTCGTGCCAATCCCATTAATTATGGACTATATGCCTACAATATTCATAACCGCTCTCAAAGGGATGTAACCAGCAGATGGGGACAATTGATTGAATTGCGATACAGACACACCCCCTTTGCCGGCAATGATTTAGGATCCATCTTTGGAGTACACACGCGCCTTTATTTTCCGGGATTCATAAAACATCATTCAATACGAATAGACAATGATTTTCATAAGAAAAAAAGGGGTGAATTATACGATCAGTCAGAAATAAGAAATTACTATCGTTACTTTACTGATTTTGTAAAATTTCCTAGAGGTATTAATCTCCAAAGCAATGATCAGTTATATTCATTCAAGGGAGATTATATTTTTCCTTTAATTTCGCCCGACTTAAATATTCGTGGTATAATGTATCTGAAAAGAATTACAACTAATTTATTCTACGATTATTCTCAATCAAAATATCACATTCAGGATGTTGATACCAATGAGTGGTTCACATACCAAAACCGGTTTCAATCATTGGGTGCGGAATTAAGGGCAGAATTGCATCCATTCAGATTTGTTTTTCCAATAAGCCTGGGTTATCGATTTGCCTATATTCCTGATTCAGGATCCAATTTTAACGAATTCCTGTTAAGCATGAGTTTCAGTGGTTTTTCATTAGGAAATGACAGGTAAATCAAAAGCTAAAAAAACTTAAAAACCTATTAGCTAATTAACTTATTCACAACATTTGTGTTAGACTTACGTATTGAGTAGTGATATTCCATTTTGGAGTTGCTAAAAAACCAAGGATAATTATGAAATTTACAATGTGGGCTTTTGTGGGTTTGGTTATTTATACGGTATTAATTGATTTCCTTCTTTATCGTTTATTTCTTAAATCCAGAACCGAGCATCCTCCACATTTCAAATTTCCATATGGTGCTTTCTGGCATTACAGCATTGCCTCTTTCTTCATTTTCTCTTTTGGAATCCTATATACTTTAATAACCATCACAAAAACATCAACTACATACGTGGTATTTCAATGGTTTATGATGGCATATATGCTTATTTATATACCAAAGGCGTTCTATTATCTTACTCAAAAAATTGTGGGTCGTTTCCATCTGGTGAAACACAAGTTTGATGACAAGGGTAAGATTAAAAAGATGAATGAGGGTAAATACCCAAAAATTTCACGTAAGAAATTCTTAAGTCAGGTAGGTATTATCACGGCATCAATTCCATTTGTATCATTGATGTTTGGAGTTATAAAAGGACGATTTGCCTTTAGTAAAAGATACACCAAATTGTCGTTTCCAAATTTACCGGATTCATTCGATGGCCTAAAGATTGTACAAATCTCTGACCTACATCTGGGAAGTCTGAATTCGAATTATCAGGAAATGGAAGAAGCCGTAATGCTTATTAATGCTGAAAACCCGGATATCATTTGTTTTACGGGCGATCTGGTTAATAATTTTTATGAAGAAACCATAGGCTGGGAAAAGGTATTTACAAAACTTCAGGCTCGGTTGGGCAAATATTCCATTATGGGTAATCACGACTATGGCGACTATTCGAAATGGCCTTCAGCCGAAGCAAAAGCAGAAAATCTTCAGAACATTAAAAATGCACACCATCGCTTAGGATTTAAGATATTAAACAATGCCTCGTCAATCATTGAATTCAATGGTGATAAAATAGCCATGGCAGGTGTTGAAAACTGGGGACATCCTCCTTTTCCACGCTACGGTAATCTTGAACAGGCCAGCGAAGGAATTGATGGCGTTCCGTTTAAAATATTAATGTCGCATGACCCTGATCATTGGGATGCTGAAGTAGTTCCTCAAACCGACTTTGATTTAACACTTGCCGGTCATACGCATGGTATGCAATTTGGACTTGAATTTAAAGGATTTCAATGGAGTCCGGCAAAATATAAATTCAAAAGATGGGCTGGACTCTATCAGGCAGACAAACAGTTTTTATACGTAAACCGCGGTTTGGGTTATCTTGGAATGCCTGCTCGTGTTGGCATGCCTCCTGAAATAACCATTATTGAATTAACCAGAGGTCCTATCAGTAATGATCCAATGTAAATAACTAATCAATCATTACATTACTGGGTTTCATCCATCTTTTTAGATCAGCAATGAGATCATCACCTTGCTGTAATCCTTCCAAATATAACTGATCAAGCTTTTGGGGATCATTCTCAATCCTTGAAACATTCATAAGGTCTGCAGGCCGAATCACATAGGCTCTTCCCTCCTCTTCCAACTTATCAATTAAATCAAGTGTTGCATTATAACGCTCATATCTGGTTAAAATAGCCTCAGCAAGTTTAGGATATTTACGATAGTACCATTTAACAGGCAATTTAAATTTCACCTCATGTTTGCGATATTCTTTGCTACGTGTGAGTACCACAACCACCTTTTCATAACCATCTTTTAAAGCCTGTTCAACAGGTATTGAATCGCTGATACCCCCATCCATATAAATCTGATGTTTGAACTCAGCTAATTGTGACACAAAAGGTAAACTTGAAGAAGCAATACACAGATCAATCAACTCTTTTTTGTTAACCTGATTAGCCTGAACAAACTTTGACTTGCCAGTTTTAACATCAGTGATACCAATTTTAAAGGTATCATCAGAGTGCAGAATCGCATCATAATCCAGCAGAATATGTTTATTGGGAATCTCATCATATACAAAATCCCAATCAAACAAATTTCCTTTTTTGAGCAGATTTCCCCAACTCATATATCTCGGATCGGCTGTATACTGAAGATTAACCTGACGATTCCGTTCATACTGACCTGACATATATGATATTCCATACGCTGCTCCGGCAGAAACACCAATACAGTATGAGAAATAAATTTCATTCTTTAGAAAGGCATCCAAGACACCAGATGTAAACATGCCTCTAAAGCCTCCACCTTCCAGAACCAGTGCGGTATTCTTAATCTTTGATTTCATTGTCAGGATAATTCGATATAGGTTTTATCAACATCAAAGATAATGATTAACTATCCGCAAATAAGACAAAAAATAACATTTATATTATATTAGTATTTCTTAAAACTAAATCGAAACCCATATTTTTATGAGAACCAGGATCCATCATCTTATCTTTCTTTGTTTTCTATTTATCAGCCATACATTAGTCCATGCCCAAACCAATTATGTATCTGAGGAAGTCGCACCAGGCGTTTTTAAGATAATATTTGGATCACCTGAAGAATATACTCCCTATTCTATTCTGCAACCAGAGGCAATGACAGAGGCAATGAACCAATTACCAAAAGCTTCTTTACCTGATTACCTGAAAGGAATTGAGATTACTATTAACCAAAGAGGTTGTAAGGTTGACATACCACTAAGTGATGATGAACAGATTTATGGATTTGGCATGCAAATCAACTCATTTCAACAAAAGCATTTGAAGCGTCGCCCGATCGTTAACGATATCCTTTGCACAATCTGGGCTATACACACGCACCTATTCCCATGTATATTTCAACTAATGGATATGCTGTTCTAATTAATACAGCCCGATATACAACCTTCTATTGTGGCACACTTAACCCTAAAGAAGATGCACATAGCAAAACAACAGAAAATAATAAAACAGCATTAAGTACCGACGAGCTATACGCAAATCAATCACCTGTTAATGGGGCCGTTGTTGCAGACATACCCATTGCAAAGGGAATTGAAATTTTCGTTTTCAGCGGACCTGATATGATAAATGCCATTCAACGCTACAATTTGTTTTCCGGAGGTGGGTGTTTACCTGCTTTATGGGGATTAGGTGTAAAATACAGAGTAAAAGGAGATTCAAAAGATACAGATGTATATAAAACTGCCCGGTATTTTCGTGAGCATCAAATTCCATGCGATGTTATAGGATTGGAACCCCGCTGGCAAACTGCAGCTTACTCATGTTCTTATGTATGGAATGATGAAACATTTCCTGAACCTCAACACTTAATTGACAGCCTGCAAAAGCAAGATTTTAAGATTAACCTGTGGGAGCACGCCTTTGTGCATCCTTCTTCTCCTATTCATGATGACTTATTGGAATTATCGGGAGATTACAGAGTATGGAATGGTTTAGTTCCGGATTTCAGTCTGAATAAGACACGTGAAATTTTTGGTGGATATCACAACAATACATTTGTATTAAAAGGGATAGCCGGTTTTAAACTCGATGAATGCGACAATTCGAACTTATCAGAAGGCAGCGCCACGTGGTCTTTTCCAGAAGTAAGTCAGTTTCCTTCAGGCATGGATGGAGAACAAATGCACCAGATGTTTGGACTTCTCTACGCTCGCGTCTTTAACGACATATATAAAAAGAATAACAAACGAACTTATCTAGATTACAGAGCCTCGGGACCATTTGCATCATCACTGCCGGCTTCACTATATAGCGATACATACAATCATTCTGAATATATCCGTATGATCAGTAATTCGGGCTTTGGTGGCCTATTATGGTCGCCAGAATTAAGAGAATCAAACTCAGATACTGAACTCATAAGACGGATTCAAACAGCAGTATTGTCTGCCCAGACTCTTATTAACAGCTGGTATTTATCCAATCCTCCATGGCTGCAGTACAACAAAGATAAAAACAACCGCTACGAATTTCTTAAAAATGCAAAGGAACTGGAAGACCTAGCTCGTATTCAGCTTAACTTTCGAATGAGCCTTATCTCATATTTATACACAGCTTTTGTTCGATATCACCTGAAGGGCATTCCTCCTTTCAGAGCTTTGGTACTTGATTACCCTCATGATGAAAAAGTCTTAGATGTATGGAATGAATACATGATTGGTGAAAATATACTGGCTACTCCATTAACTGGTGATTCTGATACCCGAACTGTTTACCTGCCTGAAGGAATTTGGTATAATTATAATAACAATCAGAAATATGAAGGTGGCAAAAGCTATCAAGTAAGTTTTTCATTGGCTGAAATACCTGTTTTTATAAAAGCAGGAAGCATATTACCAATGGCAACTCCGGTCCAGTCAGTTTCAGAAAATACTAGATTTGAAATTACCTGTAAAGTTTATGGTAAAAGCAATTCGGAATTTACACTCTATGAAGACGATGGAATCTCCTATGATTTTGACAATGGAAAATACAATACTGTTTTCCTATCCTGGAAAAACTTAAAAGGCAAAGTTTCTCGCAGTGGAAAATACAATAAAAGATACTTAATTAAAAAATGGGAATTAATTGAATAGAGTAACGAATCACAAATAAAAGTAAACTGCCCAGAAGTGTGAGAAAGCTCCACCTAACACAAAAAAATGAAAGATTGCATGATTAAAAGGCAGTTGCTTAATCATATAAAGTACTGCGCCGATTGTATAAAAAGCTCCTCCAATAGCTAACCATAATAAAGCTTGAGTAGACAAATTATCTATCAATGATTTTGAGGCAATTACAACCATCCAGCCTAACAACACATAGCTAATGGTGGAAACCAATTTAAATCTACCGGTAAAAAACAGTTTTAAAATAATGCCGGCAATAGCGAGTAACCAAACAATACCGAGAATAACATAGCCCCATGTATTATTTAAACCCAACACAATAAAGGGTACATAACTTCCGGCAATCAGCAGATAAATAGCACAATGATCGAAAATTTTTAATCGCATTCGTGTCTTATCCGATTTGGCTTGATGATATAAAGTTGATGCCAGAAAAAGAGTAAGTATACAAAAGGAATAAATTGTATAGACTCCAAAATGAATAAGACTATTTAATTGTACTGATTTCACAATCAGAAAAGCAAATGCCAACAAACCGGCAATAAAACCAGCTAAGTGTGATAAGATATTGAGTCTTTCTTCGATTGGTGAGTAATACTTAACGTTGTTTTTCATAGAACGCAA
Source organism: Carboxylicivirga caseinilyticus (assembly GCF_050589785.1). Taxonomy (NCBI): domain Bacteria; kingdom Pseudomonadati; phylum Bacteroidota; class Bacteroidia; order Marinilabiliales; family Marinilabiliaceae; genus Carboxylicivirga; species Carboxylicivirga caseinilyticus. The sequence continues at coordinate 21,847 of NZ_JBNGOX010000043.1, forward strand.
ATATAGATTAATATTAAAGGGAAAGAACCTAATCAAAACAAAAAATATCCGGCGTCATATGATTGGGTAATCAAAAAGTGCCAACTTTATTATATAGCCCATTTTAATTCCTCATAGGCAAATGGTTCACTTGCTTCGGGAACATCCCCCAATGCCAGTTTACCTCTCAGTGGAGCAACCGTATGAGCCTTTAGCTTTTCATCAGAAAATGGTAGAAGTACTTTATTAGCAATATTTTCATCCTTATTACTTAACCAATCTTCACATGCATCATCCTTAAGAATTACCGGCATGCGCGGCTCAGCTAATTTAGGACTATTGTGAATTTTACTCATCAGTTCATTTGCCCGGGTTGTAACAATAGTAAATGTATTGAATACTTCACCGGTTTGTCTGTTTACCCATTGATCATACAAACCTGCCAATGCCATTGGCTGATTATCACTCCTGTAAATATAAAACGGATAGGTCTTACCTTTGTAATGATGATGTTCGAAAAAGCCATCTACATAAACAATACAATGTTTTGATTTGGCAGCTGCTTTAAATGAAGGTTTTTCAAACATTGTCTCGCGACGGGCATTAATGGTTTTATTCCAGATAAGGTTCTTTTGATTATCGTCTTTAACCCATGAAGGCACCAAACCCCATTGATAAGGTTGCGGTTCAAAAGGTTTTTCAGATGTGTAAATTAAAACGGTAGGATGCATAAAACCGGAAGCATGATTAATGTCCTTATCTAAATAGGGTTTTAGCTTGTTCTCCAACTCCTCAATCCAACGTTGATTGTTGTAGTGCTTTGCCCTTTTCAACTGGGTTTCGAGCTTTGTTTTAATATCGTAACACATACTAATAATTCATTTATAAAACTAATATAAAGCTTTTTTGAAAATCGTGTATTCTTTGTACATCATACATCCATCCAGCCTTACAATCTAACGCCTCATTTTAAATTATCTGTCATCCATCATCTTAAAATGCTCATTCGGTGCCGAATTTAGTAACCGATGATCTAAACCCACATCCAATACTATATTGTAAATGTTCGGATCAATGCCAACTAAAATTTACTAATCCGATTGCTAGTCTGTTTAGTATTACTGTATTCTCAAAAATAAATTAATTTTAAATTAATCAACCTTCACAACATTTGTTTTTATCTATCTTTGCAAGCTAAATGTTATAGTATGATAGGTAAATACAATACACTCAGAGTAGTTAAAGAAGTTGATTTTGGTGTTTATTTGGATGGTGGTGAAAAAGGTGAAATTCTTTTGCCAACACGCTATGTACCTGATAACACTAAAGTTGATGATGAGCTGAAGGTATTTATTTATCTTGATTCGGAAGATCGACTGATAGCAACTACAGAAGAGCCCTTTGCAACGGTTGGTGAGTTTGCTAATTTACAAGTCAAATCAGTTACTAAAATAGGTGCTTTCCTTGACTGGGGCTTAATGAAAGATCTGTTGGTACCTTTCAGAGAGCAGGAAGAAAAAATGGAAGAAGGAAAATACTATCCTGTATACATCTACCTTGATGAAGAAAGTAACCGCATAGTAGCTACTTCAAAATTATATACCGTTTTAAACAACCTTTTACCTGAATATGAACCCGGTCAGGAAGTTGATTTGTTTGTCTATGATAAAGCGGATATCGGATATAAAGTTGTGGTGAACGAACTTCACTCAGGTATGCTATACCACAGTCAGTTATTTCAACCTATTAAGATTGGCGACCGCTTAAAAGGATTTGTACAAAAAGTGCGTGAAGATGACAAAATTGATGTCTCACTGCAGAAACCCGGATACGAAGCCATTGAAGGACAAGCCGCAGAAGTACTGACAATTTTAAAAGAAAAAGGTGGTTATCTGGCTGTTTCGGATAAAAGTGCTGCAGAATTGATCTACAAAATCTTTAAAATGAGCAAAAAAAGCTTTAAAAAAGCCATTGGAACTCTTTACAAACAACGCCTGATTATTATTGAGAAGGAAGGAATTAAATTAGTCAAGTAATAAAGAATAATCAAAATAGAAAAGGCAAAAGTTGAATAGAGTAATATTCACTTTTGCCTTTTTTGTTTTTTGCATTTTGCCTTATAAAACCAGCTGCCAGTAGCCAACGTCAATCCATTTATTGAATTTCTGACCAACCTCGCTGAAGTGAGCTATCTTTTTAAAACCCATTTTTTCATGAAGAGCAACACTAGCTTCATTGGGTAATGAAATCCCGCCAATGAATGAATGCACATCTTTTCTTATCAGATCCTGAATTAAATACTTATAGAGTTGCGTGCCAACACCATTACCTTCATAACCCTTTTTTAGGTATACAGTCGTCTCTGTTGAATAACGATAAGCAGTTCGTGCCCGCCAACCTGTAGCATAACAATATCCTACAATTTCGCCTTCTTTTTCATACACAAACCACGAGTGTTGTTGCAAAACTTTTTCGATGCGTTCCTGCATTTCTCCAACACTTACATTCTCTTCTTCGAAAGTAACGATAGTGTTCTCTACATAATAGTTGTAGATATCACAGATTGCTTTGGCATCAGTTTTTAATACAGGTCGAATCATAGATAGTGTAACGAATTATGAGTGCAATTTAGTTTTTCTTTACGAATTTGGTAAGAATATAAATAGTTTGTCCATTAACTTTTCCAACAATATGCTCAGGATCATCAGCTGCCAAACCAATATTGCGAACTGCAGTACCTCGTTTAGCAGTAAATCCACCACCTTTAACATTCAGATCTTTAATCAATACAACAGAATCACCGGCCTTTAATTCAGCACCATTACTATCAATATATTTGAGTGAGTCGTCACTGCTTTCAGCCTTCGCCCATGTTAATGTTTCATCATCAAGATACAGCATATCCAATAAATCCTGTGGCCATCCTTCTGACTTGATACGATTAAGTAATCGATATGCCATTACCTGTACAGCAGGAACAGTACTCCACATGCTGTCATTCAGGCATCTCCAGTGATTAGGGTCCATTGATTCTGGACCGTTAATTTGAGATGCACAAGTAGAACATACCAATATTGAATATTCTTCTGATACATCCCCTACAGGTGGCACAGCATATACACTTAAATCCTGTTCTGATGAACACAACTCACATTTATCTCCACTACGTTGCTTCAAAGCTTTTTCAACACTCATTTTAATCTGTTTATTTTTGGAGCGACAAAGGTATTAATTTCTAATTCCTTTTCACTTGCTATTTACAACTTATCGAAATTGTTCTACCTATGAATAAAAGCAGATTTGAATATTTTCAATATTTCTACTCAATAAAATTTCAGAACCTTACTTATATGAAAAATGCCTCCTTTTCAGAGGCATTCATATATCATTAAATAGTCAATTCATTATGGTCTAATCCCAAAATTAATAATACTATTTTTTAAAAAGTTCATTCATTACTTCCTCTACCTTAGCTAAAGGAGGATTGATTTCAAACACATAAGAAGGCTTTAAATAAACAACCTCTTTATCTTGCTTGAATTTCTTTTCTCCACCACCGGTAATATTTAGCATGATACAACTGTCTTTTTCAACCACACCATCCTTTACAGCATTGATAAGAGTAGCTGTGGCAACAGCCGCTGCGCTATGGATGTCGTTTCCTTCCAATTCTTCAAATAATCGGGCAGCTTCGGCAGCTTCTTTATTACTTGCCTGTAATACATCACCACCAGCTTCTTTCATGGCATCATATAACCCACCGGTAATTGAATAGGGAGGTTTACGATTCGAAAGTACTTTAGCATCTATTTCTTCCACCTGCTTACGGGCAACATCATCGTCTAATGGCAACATTGCTCTTGAATCAGCTTTCCATGCATCATGGATTGGTAAGAAAGGGTGATTTTGTGACACCATTAACTTCATAAAGTTTGAACCAAAACGTCCGTCTTCTATCAAACGTTTATTGGCTTCCCAGGCTGCAATTGCACCAGTACCACTTCCAACAGCCTGAAAATAATAATCAGGAATTCGACCTATCTCTGTTGCAGCTGATAAAGCAGTTGTTCCCATACCATCACGACGAGCAACATTTTTAGCTCCTCCTTCTGCAATAAAACCATCCAACTCACAAGCCAGATTTGACAAATGGATTGCATCGAAATAATCAGATCCTGATTTAGTCACCACCAATTTTACATTATCTTTGATTGGTTGATCAAACCAAAGGGCATCAATATTATCTTCGGGTACACAAAGCAACAAAGGAATATTGTTATCAGAACAAACTCGGGCAAATGCACGGGCAGTATTACCTGCCGAGGCAACCACCAATATTGTTTCGCCATCAAGCTTTAATCGTCCACCCACCGAAAAAGCTTCGGTTTCTTTAAATGAACAGGTACGGAAATTAGCACCTTTTTCCGGCCAGTAACCACTAAAGGTAATATACAAATCAGAAAGCCCTAAATGCTTCGCCAAACCCTCACTTTTATAGGTAACAGGCGCTGATGAGCCTTGTAGCATTTTTTGAACCGGTAACCAGTCAGCAAAACGGAATACTCCGTACGACGGATCTTTAACCTCAATTTGTTTCTTCTCGTAAACAGCCCTGACTAATGTTACTTCATTGGGGGCATCCAACGTCCAGCCTTCATCATCGAACTGCTTTCCACTGGCGACAGATTCTAACTTATAAAGTGTAGGTTTAATTTCTTTAACCATGATTGTTGCTTCGATTATTGCGCCGCAAAGGTAATTTTTTTGAGGATTTTATTAAAAGGATTCAACTAAAACCTACTAAAATTGTGTTGATTTGTATTTACAAATAGGTTCAGGTCCCTCTCCTAACCTACTATCTTCTGCGGTAATTTACTCTCTATTTAAATGCATTCTAATCTTATCTTTCATTCCTGTTCTCCATTGCATGTTAATCCTAACTCATATTTTTAAACTAATATGTAGCGATTAAATTCATTATTAAAACAAAAACCCCGCATCACTGCGGGGCTAGTACAATATGTTTCTGTTTTACTATATTAGTTTTGTTTATAGAAACCTAAGTCATCTATTGAAGAATTGAAGATAAATCCTGCTTTGGCATGATTATCTGCCTTTCCTCTTTTAATCATGATATCAGCCGAAGTACGGAAACTATCTTCGCGTTGAGTATCCAATACCAAAAGATAACCCATTACAATATTTCCGGCCATTTCAACTAAACGACGGGCATGAAAATCAATATACTCGTTATCTTTCACATCCACCACGGCCTTTACAGCACGTTCATACTCATCAGTCATACCAATTAACGTACGTCGATAGCCATGCAATTCAGGCTTCAGCTCCATCATTTCAAATTCGCGGATTCTGTCAAGATATCCACCTGTTGTAACCCCACGAATAGCCGCTACGACCTGTAGTTGAGTTGTTCCTTCATAAATGGAAGTAATACGTGCATCACGATAAATACGTTCCACCGGATAATCTTTCATAAAACCGGAGCCACCGTGAATTTGAACAGCATCGTAAGCCAACTGATTACTGTATTCACTTGAGATACCTTTCAACAGTGGAGTAAAGAAATCAGCCAGTTTCTGATAACGTTTCATCTCATTACGCTCTTCAGGCTCCAGCTTACGTTCTTCTGAAATATGCATGTAGGTTTTATAGATGTCCACATAACGAGATGTTTCGTACAACAATGAACGGGAAGCATCAAGCTTTGCCTTCATCACAGCAAGCATTTCATAAACAGCAGGAAACTGTATAATTGACTTACCAAATTGCTTACGTTCCTCGGCATATGCCAAAGCTTCGCGATATGCCGCTTCAGACACACCTACAGATTGAGCACCAATACCCAAACGGGCACCATTCATAAGAGCCATCACATATTTGATCAACCCCATTTTTCGAGATCCGACCAACTCAGCCGGAGCATCTTTAAACACCAGCTCACAGGTAGGTGAACCTTTGATACCCATCTTATTCTCTAAACGACGAACAATAACAGCTTTATGATTACGGTCGTAAATAAACATTGATAAACCACGACCATCATGAGTACCTTCTTCAGAACGAGCCAAAACCAATGAAACATGAGCATCACCGTTTGTAATAAAACGCTTCACCCCGTTCAGATACCATTTACCATCTTTTTCGTAAGCTTTTAATTCAACAGCCTGCAAATCCGATCCGGCGTCTGGTTCTGTTAAGTCCATTGCAGCTGTTTCACCTTCTGAGATACGAGGCAGAAAACGTGCCTTCTGATCTTCATCAGCAAACTCATTAATAGTTTCGGCACAATCCTGTAATCCCCAAATATTAACGAAACCTGCATCAGCACGCGACACAATATCGGCAGCCATAATATATGGTACAATTGGAAAATTAAGTCCTTTATATTTGCGAGGTAAGGTAATCCCCATCAACCCTGCTTTTACCAATGCATCCAGGTTTTCCTGTGTTCCCTTGGCATAAACCACCTCGTTATTAACAATTTTTGGTCCTTCCTGATCAACACCTTCAGCGTTTGGTGCAACAATATCCCCACAAATCTCCCCTACTATTTCCAATACTTTTTCGTAGCTATCCATGGCATCTTCAAAATCCATGGGTGCGTAATCAAATTTATCTTTGTCAGCAAAATTGCGCTCTTTAAGGGCTACAATTTTCTTCATCAACGGATGAGTCAGGTGGAATTTTAAGTCCTGATTATCTGTGAAAAAATTTGCCATTTTGTTTTTGTATTATTGATTCCCCTGATGGGGTTTCATGATCCAACATTAATTTAAAATTGATTATTAGACTTGGAGACTATAGACTATTAGATACAGAATTTTCGGTCTATCTATCTAAACGTCTAATGTCTAACGTCTATTTCGTGTTCTGCTTATAGAACTTAATCAGCTTAGGCACCACTTCGCCAACATCGCCAGTGATAGCGTAATCGGCAATTTTATTGATTGGTGCATTAGGATCGTTGTTAATGGCAATGATCATAGAAGACTCTTCCATACCTGCTGTATGCTGAATCTGACCTGAAATACCACACGCAATATATAATTTTGGTCGAACTGTTACTCCTGTCTGTCCAATCTGACGTTCATGCTCAGCAAAACCGGCATCCACCGCTGCACGCGAAGCACCTACTTCGGCACCCAGCACCTCTGCAAGTTCAAACAACAGGTCGAAATTCTCTTTCGATCCAACACCATACCCACCTGAAACAATGATGGATGAGTTCTTAATATTCACCTTTGATTTTTCCATGTGGCGTTCAATAACTTTTACCACTAAATCTTCAGGTTTCAATATTGCATCAACATCTATTTTATTTACTTTTCCTTTATAGGTAGCATCGAAAATTTCTTTTTTCATTACTCCCTCACGCACTGTGGCCATCTGTGGACGGCAATCGGGATTGATAATAGTTGCAACGATATTACCACCAAAGGCGGGACGAATCTGGTACAACAGATTCTCATATGTCTTACCGGCTTTTTTATCTTCGTGCGGACCTATCTCCAAAGAAGTACAATCTGCTGTTAAACCACTTTGTAAAGCAGAAGAAACACGAGGTCCTAAATCACGACCAAATGTAGAAGCACCCAATAATGCAATCTGTGGTTCTTCTTTTTTAAATAAGTCAACAATAACAGAAGTATGTGGAAGAGTTGTATAAGGATCTAATCGCTCATCGTCACCAATATGAATCACATCAGCACCGTAAGGATACAATTCTTTTTCAATTCCTTTTAAATTATGCCCCAGCACCAATGCTTCGAGCTTACATTTTAACTGGTTGGCAAGGGAACGGCCTTTGGTCATCAGCTCCAGGCTAACATCGGCTATCTTTCCCTCATCTACTTCGCAAATAACAAATACGTTGTTCATGTTTAATGATTTCTAAATCGATTAGCCGATTGTATGGTTAGCAATAAGTTCTTTCATTAATTCGTCGATTTCCTCATCAGCAGGTGTTAAATGCTTAGCCTCTTTTGCCTGAAATACAACATTTTCAATCTTTTTCACCTTAGTTGGTGAACCAGACAGACCTAACCAGTTCATATCGGATTCGATATCATTAACACTCCACTCTTCAATGTTAAGATAAGGACGATCAGCAGTTAAATCGATGTAATCTTCAGCTTCACCCTGACGTTCTGTAATCGTTCGGGCGTGCTTAAATTTCATTAATAGTTTGGCATTACGTGGACGACATTCAGGAGCACTGGCATTCACTGTGATCACACCCGGCAAAGGCATTTCAACAGTTTCGACACCTCTTTCCAGTCGTCGTTTAATGGTTATTGAACCGCCTTCAGCCGAAATTACTTCCTCGGCATATGTTACTTGTGGTAATCCTAATTTTTCAGCGACTTGTGGCCCAACCTGAGCTGTATCTCCATCAATCGCTTGTCGGCCGGCGATAATCAGATCAATCTTACTCATTTTCTTTAGGGCACAAGACAATGCATAAGAAGTAGCCAATGTATCAGATCCGGCAAAAGCACGGTCGGTAAGCAAGTATCCATTATCAGCACCTCGATATAAACCTTCTCTGATAATATCGGCTGCACGACCTGGTCCCATCGTTAGAATAGTGATTGTGGTACCCGGATACTTATCTTTCAATCTTAGGGCTTGCTCAAGTGCATTCAGATCCTCAGGATTGAAAATTGCCGGCAAAGCTGCACGATTAACAGTCCCGTCTGCTTTCATGGCATCTTTGCCTACATTTCGGGTGTCCGGCACTTGCTTGGCAAGAACAATTACATTTAATCCCATCGTTTCAATTTTTGGTAAAGAATTATTAACGGTTGACAAATATATTAAAATAAGCGAATTAACAATACGAAGCCTTTATTATTGAAATACTGATACATACAACAATTTATCTAATTTTATAATTTCGTAACTTTTTTATCAATTACAATCCCTTACCACATACATAACACTGTAATACTGATCATTAGATATATGTATTTATTTAAGCATTTCAGGTACTTTTAGCATATGAAAGCAATGAACAAAATCTTAACTGATTTGCTTTATTTATAATTAGTTTAAGTAAACAAAAAATGGTTGTTATTATATTGCAATTCATCTAAAAGAGCACCCATGAGAAAGTCGGTCTACATTTTTGTTATTTCATATATTTTCACACTAGTTCTAACACCTGCAATCATGTCACAAAACGATAGTACCAAGATAAAACTGAATCCATTAACACAAGAAGAACAACGAGTTATATTGCACAAAGGAACTGAACTACCTTATACTGGTAAGTACACTGACAATAAAGAAAAAGGAACATATGTGTGCAAACAATGCAATGCCCCATTATATCATTCCAGTGATAAGTTTGATTCACATTGCGGATGGCCAAGTTTTGATAATGAAATTGAGGGTGCTGTAACCCGATTACCTGATGCTGATGGAAGAAGGACTGAAATAATATGTTCAACCTGTAAAGGACATCTAGGTCATGTTTTTTTAGGTGAAGGTTTTACACCTAAGAATACCCGCCATTGTGTCAATTCTATCTCATTGATCTTTGTACCCGACAAAGAAAAATGAAATATGATGTTAAATAGTTTAGATTATATGGTATATTTAAAATATAATTCTAATCTAAACTAACATTCATGTTACAATTCTCCGATTACTTCGACGAAGTAAAATGTTATGCCGCCACTTTAATAAAAATGGCAAATGCTGATAATAAATTAACTGCTGCAGAGAACATGTGGCTAGGATTTGTTACTGTAAGCATGGGGATTAAACCTTCGGAACTGGATGAAATAAAAGTTAACCTCGACAAATTTAACTTCCAGTCACCAAGCACAGAAAAAGAACGATTCTTCCTGTTTTTCAGGGTAATTCAATTAATGAAGGTTGATTTAAATATTGATGAGAAAGAATTGGAAATGTGCCGAAATTTAGGATCCCGCCTCAACATTAATAAAGAAAAAGTTGATTCTGTACTTTCATTTGTAAAAGAAAAAGAAAAACAGCTAATACAATTTGAAGAAGTAGAAGAATTATTAAGATAAAAAATAAGGGCGTTTCTACGCCCTTGATTTTCTCTCCCCACAACATTTTCCTGTGATATAGGCTACCGGACAGGTTGATGCAAAAGAACAATCTTCCGGCAGATAATCACACATTTCGAGATCAACAAATGTTCCCTCTTCAGGGTAGACAATATGATCTATATACTCCCTTAACTGTCCGTATCGTATCGAATCTGTAATTTCATTCCAAAATATTGGATTCAAACCATAGGCATTAAATACTTTAACCATAACATTGGTTAATGCGCTTGCCTCGAACTCACTTAAAAAACTAACTTTCGGAAAAACAAATTTCTCCATTCCAATAAGATCCGATAACTGAATTCCCCCTTCTTCATCATCCATCATTGGAAAATAACCTAAACTATCTGAAGAATCAAAGAATAATGACAGCTTCTGACCTGCCTTCTCAAGAGAAACCTCTAAATCCTCAATCAATTGTTCAACATATCTTTTCATCCACATTGCGTTGTCCCTCCTTTTGTGGCGTTGAACGCAAAAATTATTGGGTAGTTATAAAAGTTAGAGATGTCATTAAGTTATTGTTGATGAGCATATCCATATGTATGTCTAAAAGACAAATATTATATTTAAATAAATTATTGATCATGGTTCTGATTGTGTTTCTATCTTTGTTGTAGTACAAAATAATAATGGCATGATTGTAGATTTATTTGTCCCCTGTTTTATTGATCAGATGTTTGCTGAGACTGCTTTTAACGTTATCCACCTGTTAGAAAAAGCAGGATGCGAAGTAAACTACAATCCTGAACAAACTTGTTGCGGACAAGCACTATTTAACAGTGGCGATGTAAAGCATGCCTCGAAGCTCGCAAATAAATTTGTAAAAGATTTCCCTAATGATCGTCCTGTAATAACACCTTCAGCTTCATGTGCCGGTTATATTCGAAAACATTATGCCAGTTTAATTGATTCAAAGGAAGCCGAACGGCTAAAAAACAGTGTTTATGAATTAACCGACTTTCTTATAAATCATCTTAAGTTTGATGATTTTAAAGCCTGTTTTCCTCATAAAGTAACCTATCATGATGCCTGTTCGGCATTAAGAGAATATGGGATCTATAATGAACCTCGTCAATTATTGAGAAAAGTAGAAGGGCTGGAATTAATTGAGATGCAAAAGAATACCGAGTGCTGTGGTTTTGGTGGAACCTTCATGGTAAAACATTCAGCTATATCAACAGCTATGACTGAACAAAAAGTTGAAAATGCATTAGCAACAGGTGCAGAATACATTGTCTCCAGCGAAGCTTCTTGTTTGCTAAATATCCAAAGCTATATAAACGCTCAAAAGCTTCCCATTAAAACCATTCATATTGCCGATGTACTAGCCTCAATCAAATAATCCAATGATAAACAAGTCCTCAATTACTTCTGACAGACTGATTTTACAACCCTTAAATGATGATCATTTGGATACCCTCTTAAATATCTATAACAGCGAAACCAATATGAAATATATTCCTAATGCTCATAAAAAATGGACATTAAAGGAACTAAAAGCTAAATACCATAAATTTGAAACATATCATGAATATGGTATTTATGCCATTATCTTTAAAGAATCAGGTAAAATAATTGGCGAAGCTGGCTTATTCGATTACAATAACAATGCACATATAGTTGAACTAGGATACATTATTGATTCCGAATTTTGGCATATCGGTTTAGGTACTGAGGTTTGTCAGACCTTAATTAACCATTGCTTTAACGAAGCAGGCTTCACAACTATCATAGCCCGAATGTATGCCGATAACAAAGCTTCAGTTAAAGTCTCTGAAAAATGTGGAATGCTGCTAACATCGACATTTACAGATTCCAATGGAAAGCAAGGCCTTGAATACAGAAGCGTTAAACCAGCTATTTAATTCGCTTTAAAATACCAGCTGTCAATAATTCATAAATCTGAGACAGCTCATCATTCGAAGCCAATATATCTTTATGCTTCTGTATTGTCTGTTGATCATCACGCGAAGCAGGACCAGTTTGTGTTTCTGATGGTTTCATTTTTTGAACTTTACTGGCAGTTTCAGAAATTAACGGTTGTAACAGACTAAATGGTAATCCACCTTCTGTCAATACCTCATCAGCCAAATTATACATCAGATTAACAAAGTTGCAGGAATAAACAGCAGCAATATGCAATTTAAGCCTTTGTTGCGAATCAGCCTTTAGAACAGTCTTACTTAATGTATGTCCTAAATTCATTAGTATTTCTGTATTCTTCTCAGTATTACATTCAACCAGCACTGGCACATTGCCAAAGTTCATTTTACTTGCTTTGGTAAATGTTTGAAAAGGATAAAACACACCATAATTCTCAAATCTACTTAGAAGTTCAAGTCCCACACTTCCTGCAGTATGCACAACCAAACCTTTTACAATTGGCACCTTATTAACTACCTCAGCCAGTGCATCATCTTTAACCGAAATGATATAGACATCGGCAGTTGTATCAATTTTATTTAAATCAGTTATCCCTGTTGACTCAATGCTGGCCGATAAATTAATTGCATTTTCTTTGCTTCTGCTATAAACCTGACTAATCTTATGTCCGGCTTCAAACAAAGCATTACCCATATGGGTTGCAACATTACCTGAACCAATCAATACAATTCGCATAACTCTTATTTTTACCTTGCGAAGATATAAATGAAAAACGAATGTTCAGAGTTGCAATTTTCAATAGTTTTTTATCAATAGATAATCTGGTTGTTAGAGTTGATATTTTCTTAAACGACGATATAACGAAGCCCTTGTCAAACCTAAAACATCAGCTGTATGTGTTAAATTTCCTGATTTTAATCGGAGAACTTTATTAATTACCTCACGTTCTACATCTTCAAGATTATAACTGCTAAAGCTTATTTCATCATCATCTTTAATATGAGCACGCTGACAAAGCTCTTCTTTTGTCAACCTGTCTCCTTCGGCCAGAATAACAGATTTTTCAATCACGTGTTGCAATTCTCTTACATTACCTGGCCAATCATAGTTTTGCATACAGGTAATGGCCGATTTTTCAATTTTAAGTAATGGTTTACGATAAAGTGCACAATACATCGATAAAAAGTAAGAAACTAAAACAGGTATATCTTCCTGCCTATCACGTAATGGAGGCAGCTCTATTTCAACTGTATTTAAACGATATAACAAATCGGTTCTGAACTCACTGTCATCTACCATTTTGTGTAGCGATTTATTTGTTGCCGACACTAATCTGATATCAATAGGTTTTGATGTATTATCTCCAATCCTTGTTACTTCTCTTTTTTCAAGAACGGTTAATAATTTAGCCTGAACAGCTATATCAAGATTCCCTATTTCATCCAAAAAAATTGTTCCTCCATCGGCCATCTCAAACCTACCCACCTTATCATTTCTTGCATCGGTGTACGATCCTTTTTTATGACCAAATAACTCATTTTCAATCAACGATTCATTGAATGCACCCATATCAACCGATATGAATATTTTATCACTACGCTTTGATTTCTGATGTATTGAATTAGCAACTAACTCTTTACCTGTTCCATTCTCACCTAAAATCAGCACATTCGCTTCCGAAGGTGCCACCTTATCAATAGTTCTTACTACCTCACGCATTTTTTCAGAATGATAGATAAACTCCCTTTTAGGAGGTATAAAGATATGATGACTTAATTCTTTTCCTTTACTCGAAGTTTCTTTTACAAACGAAAGAACCCTGTTGATTAGCTCTTTGTGTTCAAAACGGTTACTTATTACGTCAGCAGCACCTTCCTTCATTACTTTAACAGCAGAACTTAAATCATTAGGAGAGACCAGAAATACCACTTTAGCATCTGGATTAACCTTTAAGAGGTAGTGTAACACCCTGACACCCGATTCTATATCAATACAATCACCATTACACGAAAAAGGTAGAACAACCACATCAACTATATTTGCATGCACAATCTTTGGTATCTGGCAAGGTGTTTTTGCAGTAATAACCTTTTTCACATAATCTTTCAACATTCCTTCTATCCATTGAAGAACGTTTTTATCCTTTTCAACAACCAATACATTTCCCGATTTACCCATAATTTCCACTCATTGCACACAATTTAATACCCAAAGGTCTTAATTAGCAAGTGGTTTTTTCTGATTTAAAATTATAAGAATGACTAAATGCTAGTTATTAACACTTTAAAAAATCACAAATGTCTCAATTTATGAGTCGGATTAACATAAAAGGAAAAACCCTGTTTAAAATAACATTACTCCTGATTCTCTTTTTCCTCAGTAATCATTGAGTCGGTATCCCAGGCACAATCCATTTCGTTATAGGGATGTTTTTGTTGAAGTAAAAGAATATTTTCGATATGCTCCGAGAATTTACGGGTTTCCATTATAAAATGTGGGTCATTCATTCCATATCGTTGACGAAGGTTATCCATAAATTTTCGGTCGAGATGTCTGAATGTTGTCGCAGCCCGGTGTACCCTGTAATTACTCATACCCAAACTTCGCAAAGCATCCGAACCAAGAGCAACAGCAGAATCAAAAGTTTCCTGTCTGAAAGATTCAATCTTTTTATTGGCCAACTCAAGACCATGAGCCACATCAACGGCTCGTACAACCAATTTTAAATGAGGAAAATGTTTTACTGCCACATCAATGAGTTTATCTATTTGCTGTCTGTCTCCCATCACAATAACCAGTACCTTTGCTTTAAGTGCTCCGGCGGCTTTTAACATATCTGCCTGCGTGATATCGCCGTAATAGATTTTATAACCAAATTTTTTCAAATACTCTATATTGTGGGGATTGATGTCGATAATGGTTGTATTAATTCCATTGGCATTTAAAAAGCGTCCTAACACCATTCCAAATCTTCCAAATCCGGCCATTATAACCGGATTACCCTCATCTACAATAGAATCCTGCTGTAATTCCTTTGCTTCTTTATGAGAAATTCGAGGTAATATGAAACGCTCATTCACAATAAACAATAGCGGAGTAATAAGCATAGAAAGAGCTATCACAATCAGTAAAATGCCTGATGTAAATTCATCGTAAATGGCGTTTTGTGAAGCAAAAGCGACTAAAACAAATCCGAATTCACCAGCTTGTGACAAACTAAAAGTGAACAATAGATTTTGAGATGTACTAAGTTTAAAGATCCGCCCTAGGACGAATAAAACGATAAACTTTATACAAATGAGCAATACTAATAATCCAATTATTAAACCAACATGATCCAAAAACAAATTAAAGTTGATACTCGCCCCCACAGAAATGAAAAATAAGCCCAACAACAAACCTTTGGAAGGTTCAAGATTGTTTTCCAGTTCATATCTGTATTCACTGTTAGCCAGAACCACACCTGCTAAAAAAGTACCCAACGCAGGAGATAAACCAACTGCATCCATACCAATGGCTACCCCAATAACCATTAAAAGAGCTGTTGCCGTAAATAACTCCCTTAAACCGGTATCTGCAATATACTTGAATAAATAATGTGCTACATAACGACCTCCAATCACAATAATTCCAACAGCCAACATAATTAACAGCAAATTTTTCCAGCCTTCATTTGTTAAAACTGTTGTATCAGCAACAGTTGAAGTAGCCACCTGATTAGCCAATAAAGCCAGTATAGCAAAGATTGGCACTACCGCAATATCCTGCATTAATAACACAGAAAAACCATGTCGCCCGGCTCTTGTTTGTAATAATCCCTTCTCTGATAAGGTTTGCAAAACAATGGCTGTTGACGAGAGTGCCAATATGAGTCCGGTTGTAATGGCTTGAGCAAAATTTAACCAGAAAAGAGATGAAATGAGCACTATAATACCAGCAGTAACACCAATTTGCAACCCTCCCAAACCAAATATCAAACGCTTCATACGCCAGAGCATACTTGGATGTAGTTCCAATCCAATCAGGAATAACATGATAACCACTCCAAATTCAGCAAAATGCATCACATCAGCATCTTCAGCACCTACAAGTCCTAAAGCAAATGGACCAATAACAATACCTGCAATTAAATAACCCAATACTGATCCTAAACCAATCTTTTTTGCAATGGGAACTGACACAACGGCTGCCAGCAAATACACCATCATATCAAAGAATATTGTATCTAAATGCATCTTAGTCGTTTAAGTATTCGTTAGCAAACATGTTATTTTTAATCTCCTTCAAAGGTTGTTTTCCATCGCGCAACAAAGAGATAAGCTTAATATAGTCCATCTTAGCTATGTCCAGATCTCTTTCGCTCATTAAATGTGTTCCGTGAAAAACCATTGGTGGTATATACGTCATCTGACATAATGTGGAAGCCTGTTTGTATGGAAGTAGAAACTGAGTTATAGGATAATGATTATGTCCCTTGTAATCATAGGTATCTTTTGATCCACCAGTGGTAATTACCGACATACTGAATTTACCTTTCAGTGCTTCACCGGTGCGACCGTAGGCAAAACCATGTTCCAAAACCAAATCAAACCATTCCTTTAAAATAGCTGGTGCACTATACCAGTAAAAAGGGTGCTGCCAAATGATGAGATCGTGTTGTAGTAACAGATCCTGCTCTCGTTTAATATCAATAAAAAAGTCAGGATACTCTTCGTATAAATCATGAAAGGTTACCCCACTCATTTTTTTCACAGCCTGAACAAGAGCACTATTTACTCTTGACTTATGTGGTAATGGATGGGCAAAAAGTATCAGAATCTTTCTCATAAACTTATATTTTGCATTAAAATACAAGAAAAGCCTTTCTTTTGGAAGGGCTTTTAAAAGTTTATGATTGGAAAATTAAATGTATTAACCTAACCACTCTCCTTTCAATGCTTTTTCGAAACGCTTACTTACTGTTTTCCAATTCACAACACTCCAGAAAGCGGCTATATAATCACCACGCTTATTCTGGTAGTTAAGATAGTAGGCATGCTCCCAAACATCGAGTGTCATCAAAGGAATACCTTTAACTTCTGCCAAATCCATCAAAGGATTATCCTGATTTGGTGATGAGACTACTTTTAAGCTTTTATCATCAGTGAGTATTAACCATGCCCAACCACTACCAAAACGAGTTTTAGCTGCCTTCGAAAACTCTTCTTTAAATGCATCAAAAGAATTAAAATCCTTTACTATGTGACTTAATAAACGAGCTGAAGGCTCACTTTTTTCAGGACTAAGATTTTCCCAGAATAGCATATGATTATAATATCCTCCCCCATTATTTCTAATACCCGTGTCATGCTTTGAAACTTCAGCAAAGATATCGCGCATTGCCATTGTTTCAAGAGGTGAATCTTCAATAGCGGCAGTGAACTTTTTAAAGTATCCTCTATGATGTTTATCGTAGTGCAACTCCATAGTTTCAGCATCAATATATGGCTCCAGCTCATTATACTGATATGGTAAAGCAGGGAAGAAATGACCAGATATCGGACTACTTTTTTGTTCACCTGATTGAGAAGCACCTTGTTTGCTTCCTCCGGCTGTTGTGCATGCACCTACAGTTCCGAGTCCCAGTAAACTAATAAATTGTCTTCTTTCCATAAGTTATATCGGTTTATCAAAATATTTGATTAATCTGTCAATACTAATCAAAGCCACTTAAAAACCTTTAAAAGGTTCAGCTGCAGCCTATTTACAAATAACACGTTTAACAGTTTTTTGTTTAGTTTTGTCACTTAATGTTTTCACATTTCAAAGCAAATTATTTTCTTTAAACTCGTGCATTACAATAACCTGAATAATGAAACACACCTTTTTACTTATTTTTACTTGTTTATTAAGTATAAGTCTTTTTGCGCAAACCAATTACAAAAAACGTGCTGACGACTATTACAAATACTATAATTACCAAAGAGCATTAAAGGATTACCAGCGCCTTTACAGGAAAGATAAAGACAATGCAGAACTGCTTACTCTGATTTCGAACTGCATAATAAAAGATAATACTCTTAGAGAAGAAGCTATCCCCTACCTTGAAAAGTTACTGGAATTAAAGCCTAATGATATTGAAGGCAATTTTAATTTTGCTTTAGCTCTTTATCATGGACATGAGTTTGAAAAATCGGAGAATTACCTCAGAAAAAATGAAAGTTTATTCGCAAGTAATGCTGAATTCAAGAAAAAAACTGAATTACTCCTAAACAATATTCAAAACGCTAAGGCATTGATGCAAAACCCCGTGGATGTTAGTTTTATCAATCTGGGTGAAAATATTAATACAGCGCGTAACGAAATTAATCCTTTTGTTACCGTTGATGAACAAACACTATTTTTTTCATCAGATAAGAAATACAATAGTTTTGCAGGTATATACTATTTCAATGTTTATGTATCAGAAATGAGTCAAAACATACATCAAAATGCTAAAATTATTGGTTCGAAGGTAAATAGTATTTACGATGAAATGGTTGCAGGAATAGAACCTAGTGGTAAAATGCTGATGGTTTATCACAACCGTATGAAAGAAGACAAAATGGCCTACGCCAATTACAATGGCAAATACAATTTTGATTTACTCCAGGATTTTGGTAATCCGTTAGATGGAAAAGGTTCGGAATTTGGAGTTTGGTTTTCGACTGGTGGCGATACGATAGTGTTTTCAGGAGACTCAGATTATGGTGATACTGATCTATATTATGCCATTAAACTTCCGGATAGCAACTGGGGACCTGTTCGCGAACTACCCGGTAAAATTAATTCGAGATACAATGAAAATTTCCCGGTATTATCAGAAGATGGTAAACGAATTTATTTTTCATCCGACAATGAGCATTCGATGGGTGGATATGACCTTTTTTACTCTGATTTAGACACAAAGACTGGAGAATGGAGCGAACCTGTTAACATGGGTTATCCGATTAATGACACGTATGATAATTACAATATATCATGGGTATATGGCAAACGACATGCATATGTTTCAGCCATCCGACCAGAAGGACTTGGTGGACGTGACATCTACAAAGTTGTTTTCAACGAAAAAGATCCCTTTAATTACATCATTAAAGCTGATATAAGATTTGAAAGTGAACAAGGGTTGATAATTCCATCATCGCGACCACGGGTAACCATTACCGATACATTAAACAATTTGGTGGGACAATACAGAGCTTCTGCTGATTCGGCAAAATTCATTATGGCGCTGACTCCCGGATCATATATTGTAAATATAGAAGGCGAAGGATTACCTGAATTTAGTCAACCTTTTGTAATCCCAGAAAAATGGTACAACACCAAAGCTGATAACTTCTTGTTTGTCATTCGAAAAAAAGAAGACGAATAACCGAAAAGCAGATAAGTTTTGAATTTATCCTTCAATAGTAATGGTAAAAGGGTGAATTACTCTATTTTTGTGTTTCAACTATAAAAAATAAGAATGAAACTCCAGCTTAAAAACCCCATTGTATTTTTCGATTTGGAAACTACCGGAATTAATATTGCTAACGATCGTATTGTTGAAATAGCTCTTTTAAAAGTCAGCGTAGATGGAAAAGAAGAATCGTTTTGCTACAAGATAAATCCTGAAATGCCAATTCCGGCTGAATCAACAGCTATTCACGGCATCACAGATGAAGATGTAAAAGATGCCCCTACCTTTAAAAAATTGGGTAAAGAGATAGCAAAAATAATGGAAGGCTGCGATATTGGCGGATTCAATTCTAACAAATTTGATGTACCACTTTTGGCTGAGGAATTCATTAGGGCTGAGATTGATTTTGATATGAAAAAGCGCAAGTTTGTTGACGTTCAAACCATCTTTCATAAGATGGAGAAACGTACTCTTTCGGCCGCCTATAAATTTTATTGCGAAAAAGATCTGGAAGACGCTCACACTGCTGAAGCAGACACAAGAGCTACCTATGAAGTTTTGCTTGCTCAATTAGATCGCTACCCCGAATTGGAAAATGATGTTGAATTTTTAAATACTTTCTCTTCGTTTAATAAAAATGCTGATTTTATTGGGCGTATCATTTTTAACGATAAGGGAGAAGAAGTATTTAACTTTGGAAAATACAAAGGTCAATCTGTTGAAAAAGTATTGGAGAAAGATCCATCGTATTATGGTTGGATGATGAACGGTGATTTCCCACTTTTTACAAAAAAAGTACTGACAAATATTAAGTTAAGAGGTTTTAACAAGAAGTAGTTTTTTAAATTCAGTAGTATGAAAATTTTATGCATTGGTCGCAATTACGTTGATCACATTAAAGAGCTGAACAACCAGATGCCAGCCGAACCTGTGATTTTTTCAAAACCCGACTCGGCGCTATTACTGAAAAATCGCCCATTCTTTATTCCCGATTTTGCTCAAGATTTTCATCATGAAGTAGAAGTTGTGGTGAAGATCAACCGAATAGGTAAAAACATTGCTCCTGAATTTGCCCATCGTTATTACGACGAGGTTGCCTTGGGTATTGATTTTACGGCACGTGACCTACAATCGAAGCTGAAAGAAAAAGGATTGCCCTGGGAAAAAGCAAAAGCTTTTGATGGTTCAGCAGTGTTATCGGAATTTGTATCAACAGACGAATTCGAAAACATTCAAAACATAGATTTCAAACTGGATGTAAACGGAGAAACCCGTCAGCAAGGAAATACCTCTTTAATGATTTATCCTATAGACCAAATCATTGCTCATGTTTCGCAATACTTTACTCTTAAAATAGGAGATTTGATTTATACTGGAACTCCTGCAGGCGTTGGCCCAGTAAAAATCAATGATCGATTACAAGGTTATTTAGGAGATAAAATGATGTTCGACTTTTTGATAAAATAACTGACAAGCAACGGACCGGAGCTCAAAGTCCGATAAGTTATACAGGATCGCATCTTGGCAGCCATTTTGGATGACAGATGTGATCCTTTTACTTTAATTGAATCCAAAGTAAAATCTTCTCAAACCACACCTCATTCTTTATACCTGAAACAAGTTGTTAAATGATCATTTATCATACCAGCCGCTTGCATAAAGGCATAACAAATGGTAGGTCCTACAAAAGCAAAACCTTCTTTTTTCAAAGCCTTACTCATTGCAATTGATTCGGGCGATGTAGCAGGTAATTCTTTTGAATCGGAATAATGATTTTTTATGGTCTGATGACCGGTAAACTGCCAGATATATTTATCAAATGAGCCATGCTCTTTTTGAATACGCAAAAAGGCTTTGGCATTTTTAATGGTGGCCACAATCTTTTGCCTGTTGCGTATAATGGATTCATCCTGCATCAATTCCTCAACCTTTGCATTATCGTAATTAGCAATTTTAACTGCATTAAAGCCATCAAAAGCCCGCCTGAACCCTTCCCTTTTCTTAAGAATGGTTGACCAGCTTAAACCTGCCTGAAAAGCATCAAGAACCATGAACTCAAATAATTTATCGTCATCGTGCAAAGGCACACCCCATTCTTCATCATGGTATTTCTGCATTAATTCTGTTTGATCAACCCAGTTGCATCGTGTTTTCATAGAATCGTTCTAGATGATAAATGTTTAATGCATTAATAATTTAACATAGCACTTACGTACTATGCTGCTACAAACGTCCCTTCGGGACTGTAAAATGGCTTTCCTTTAAATATGGATCGGATCTTCAGTTTAAATATCTCTATAAAGATCCGATCCAGAGCTTTTTATTTCACTACTCAATTCCATAACACTTACGCACTATGCTTGTAAAGACTTCCCTAACGGGACTCGTATATTATATTAAGACAACTTTAAATACTAACCATTACAAGCTGCAGACTCAATGATGCGGACTACAGACTTTATTTCTTTATCTGCACCACATACAATTGGCCATGTGAGAATCGTGAAACTTTAATGTCCGTTCCTTTTTCGATGTAACCCGTTTCGGCCACAGCGTCATAAACCTCATCGTTTATTTCAACTTTACCCGATGGTCTGAGTGTAGTATTGGCTGTTCCACTCTCTCCTACTAATTCCTTCAAAGAAGCTTCCACTCCAATATAACCCAACTCAACATTTTCTTCAGTTGTTAAAGCAATTCTGGCTCCCAAACCACTGTTGCTTGTCAATATTTTTTTACTGATGTAAATAATTGCCAATAACGATCCAAATAATCCTGATAAGACAATTCCCAATGCTTCCAGAAGCTTATTAAAACCAACCGGTTCAAAATCGAATAAGTCATTATCAAGCATACTAAAAGTAAGTCCTAACACCACTAATGTTATACCAGAAACACCTGCTACCCCAAAACCGGGTATTACAAACACCTCCAGACCAATAAGTACCAGTCCGACGACAAAAAGAATTATTTCCCAATTGGCAGCCAAACCATCGATGTACAGTGGGGCAAAATATAAGATAGCAGCTACACCTGCAGCTGCCAGCGGAAAACCTACTCCCGGTGTTTGCAGCTCAAAATAGATACCTCCCATTATAATCAGTATCAATATCCCTTGCAAAATAGGACTGGTAAGAAACCCCTTTAAACCATCGTAAAACGAAGGTTCAAAGTTGTACATTTCATATTCTTCAATATCCAAATGAGCAAGCACCTCCTTCAGGTTATTTGCTTTTCCTTCACAAAAACCGTTTAAAATTGCTTCTTCGGTTGTAAAGGTTAATATTTTACCTGTATCAATAACACCTTCAATGTAAATACTTTCATCCACCATAGCTTCCGCGATATGAGGATCGCGACGCCAAACATAAGTTGTATCATTTCCAACCACAACGGTATCCTTGCCATGAGCCTCAGCCGTTGCTCTGATGGTCGAACGCATGTACGACTGATATTTATCCGGCATTTTCTCTCCACTCTGATTCACCACAGTAGCTGCACCAATATTGGCTCCGGGACGCATATAAATGCTGTCACAGGCAATAGAAATGAGTGCACCAGCCGAAGCTGCGTTATTGTCGATAAATACATGTACCGGAATAGGACTGTTTAATATTTTGGTACGGATAGAATCAGCATATACAACCTGACCACCATAGGTATTCATATGCAACAAAATCACATCAGCATTCATCGCTTCAGCTTCAGCAAAAGCCTCCTGAGTATGAATCCATGAGGTACTGCCTATTTCACGAAAAATTTTGAAAGTATAAACTTTTTTAACTGAATCATTTATCACTTCGGTATTCTGAGCAAATACCAATATAGAAAACAATAAAGAAAATAACAGGGCAAATTTTCGGTACATGATGAGTTGTTTTATTTATAAAAATAGAAAATTTTTAATGTAAATAACACTTGAACACATCAAGTCTAATATAATCTCACATCAACAATAATTGGAATAAACATTTAATATTCATATCTCAGCATGATTAATAAACTAATTCAATTATGGATATGTACTCTATTTTTGCTCAATTATCCTCCTTTCAGCTAAACAAAGAGATGTACTTTTGTTAGGTATTTGGCCTTTATGAAAACAATTAAAATCAAGTTATATGAAAATGAACAAACAAATTTTCGGATTGGGATTTGCTTTTGCTTTTGGAGTCATAGCATGTAATCAACAGCAAACTGAGAAAAAAACACCCCCGGTATTAAGCACTGAAGAATTGGAGGAAATGGCTGATAAGCCAGGCAACCCGATTATCACTCATAAATACACAGCCGATCCGGCAACATTAGTATATAACGACACAGTTTATCTGTATGCCGGTCATGATGAAGCTCCTGCAGGCCGCAATGGTTATGTATTAAATGAATGGCTGATTTTCAAATCAACCGATTTAAAGAACTGGGAAGAGCATCCTGTACCATTCCATGTTAATGAATTCGAATGGGCATCAGGAAGCGCATGGGCTGCTCAAACCATTGAGAAAGAAGGCAAATTTTATTGGTTTGTTACAGCTTATCATGGTCCAACCAATGGATTTGCAATTGGTGTAGCTGTTGCAGACAGTCCAACAGGACCTTTTACGGATGCTATTGGAGCACCACTTATCACAACTGACATGACTCCGGCCCCATTCAAGATTGATGATGGTAAAAGAGATATGAATTGGGATGATATTGATCCAACAGTATTTACAGATGAAGATGGACAATCATACATTTTATGGGGTAATACATCGCTTAAATGGGCAAAATTAAAAGAGAACTTAATTGAGCTGGATGGTGACATCAACTATTTAGAATTACCTCATTTTGTTGAAGCTCCTTGGGTACACAAAAAAGGTGATTGGTACTACTTAACGTATTCTTATAAATTCCCTGAAAAAACAGCCTATGCAATGAGCAAAAAAATTACTGGTCCATGGGAGTTTAAAGGCATTATTAATGAAGTGGCCGGAAATTGCAATACAAATCATCAGGCAATCCTTGAGTACAAAGGAAAAGATTACTTTGTTTATCACAATGGAAGTATACCTACCGACGGGGGCAGTTTCCGTCGTTCGGTTTGTATCGACAATTTATACTATAACCCGGATGGAACCATCAAAAAGATAATCATGACTTCAGAAGGAGTTGATCTGGTAAAATAAAAAATTAAAGCACAAGTATTATGGAGGTTCAATTAGAACCTCCATTTTTATTTCAGATATAAAGTTACACCTACAGCCAATGAAAGTATCATATCTGGTTTAACATATTTTGTTCTGATGGCTTCCAATAAATAAGCATCAAATGCCGATACTTCAGAATAAATACCAACAGCTTTAAAATAATTTCCTTTTATCCCGAACTTTAATTCTCCACCAACAAAAGGGGCAAAATGAATCATATTCTGAAAATAATACTCATCCGGATAATAATCAGGAAGGGTACGAAAGGTATTATTAGTATTTCCCCAGTTTATTGACAATCCTCCATAAGGCATAAAATAGTTAAACAAGGGCTCACGGGTAAATCGAAAGGTATTTTTTAAGGATACCGTAAACACTCTGTTTAAACTACCACCAAAATGCGGTCCTACATAACCAAAGAACATGGCAGGTTGATAAATTTTACCAATTTCATAACCAAATCCTACTGACATATAACCAATACTACCTGCATACTGAACTTTATATTGATCTGGCAATAGCCAACGATGTCGATAATGTATTGTATCATTCTTAATTACCTTGACCCTCTTCTTATATGCATTTTGCAATAATACAGGTAAGTTATCTTTTTCAGCATAGCCTCCCTTTTGGGCAAACACCTCTATCCCAATCAATAAGTATCCTAACACAAAAAAATACCAAATCTGGAGAAGCACTTTATTAAAATTACTATTCATGATTAGTATTTTATTCTTTCAACCAACATTGTGTCTTTTTGAAAATCCAGCACAATTAATTCATCTCTAATACACGATGGCACCATCAAAAAGTTAACCTCTCCATATCGTTGATCATAACTATAACTGTGACCATGCCCATGGATTGATACAGGAACATTAAAATGCTCCATAATACCATTATACAAAAGTTCATTTCCTAAACTAAATTGAGAATCCCATGGCGGTATATGAGCAAATGGAATTACATAATTGTAATTTTCATTCCCTTCCAGAGCATCATTTAGCCACCCAAAATCAGGATCTTCAATTTGTTGCTCCCAAACCACATCATCAAATAGAATAAACTTGACACCTTTATATCCAAATGAGAAGTTATTATCTCCAAACATTTCTTTGTAGATATCCTTTCCATTACCCAAACAATCGTGATTTCCTATCAATGTAAATACTGGAATATTAATCCTATTTACAATGTCGCTATACCATTGAAATTCCCTTATATTGGAACTCAAAGTAATATCCCCTAAATGAATAATAAAATCTAAATCATCCTGAGAATTAATAAAACCTACCTGCTTTTCAAATTCATCATAATATGTATGAGTGTCAGATATAAGGCCTATTTTAAAAGGTTCGAATGTTTTTTCTGCATCACTTGCAATACGCTTATAATTTACTTCATTTTGCTTTCTATCTGAAGCCTTTATTTTGTTTTCATACGGACTAAACTCAATCCATTCATCACATGAAAACAAACTGAACATAACAGGTAAAAAAGCATAAACTATTATTTTCCTCATGTTTCCCCTTATCTATTCTTTCATGAATTATTATTCCACAAAAATATTCCTATTGATACCCCTCCAAATAAAAAAGATACTGAGGTATGAAAACACAAGTTCAAAATGTCGGTAATAAGCCATGAAATGAAAAAGAGGTAAGCTCTTTCGAACCTACCCCCTTTGGCAATTATATATTCTGTATTTGTAGAGCCTATGCTTCTTTTGGTTCAATAACCATTAAAACATCTCCTTTTGAAACTGAATCACCTGAATCAAATTTGATTTCTGTTACCACTCCGTTAACAGTTGATTCAAGGTTATTCATCATTTTCATTGCTTCTAAAACCACAACGGTTTCACCAACTGCAACTTCATCACCCACTTTTTTCTTGTATTCAACTACCATACCCGGTATTGGAGCGTGTAAACTACCGCTGGCTTCCACTTCTTTAGCTTTGTCTTCTTTCTTACGACGCACACGACCAGGAGCTGCAGCTGCATAAGGATCGTTAATTTCAACAGTAAATGTTTCACCATCTACAGTTACTTCCAACTCGCGACCGTTACCGTTTTTAGCCTTTGAAGTTAACTCACCAGAAAGAGCTTTTTTAACCAAGTCTTCTTCTTTCTTAACTTCTTCCATGGTTTTACCCTTCCACTCAGCTGGCACTTCTTCACCTGAATATTTCCATTTCAAGAAACGTTTACCTGTTACAGGGTATAAAGCAACTAATACTTCGTCATCGATATCTTTAGCTAAGTCAGCAAATTCTGATTTAACCCCTTCCATTTCCGGCTCCAAGATACTTCCAGGACGCTCAGTAATAGGATTCTCGCCACGTGGGTAATCTTTCAAAGCCTTTTTCATTACCTCTGGATTGATTGGCTTGGTAGTTTTACCATACAAACCGTAACAAAGGTCTTTTACCTCTTTAGTGATTTGAGCGTACTCACCTTCAAATTTATCAAACAACACATTATTTACTGTTTGAACACCTACAATCTGAGAAGTTGGAGTTACCAATGGAATACTACCAAGATCCTTACGAACTTTAGGTAATAAACGGAATACTTCAGGTAATTTATCCAACGCATCCATTGCTTTCAACTGGTTAACCAGGTTAGATAACATACCACCCGGTGTTTGGTGAAGCAATACATTGATGTCGGTTGTAGAATATTTAGGACTGTTATCAAGGTGCTTGTACTTAGGTATGTATTTTTCCATTTCATCAGCAATCGCTGTGATTTTTTTAATATCCATACCTGAATCACGGTTAGTACCTAACAACGACATGATGATTGGCTCAACAGCAGCATGAGAAGTACGGTAAGCGTAAGGTCCGATACAAGTATCCACGATGTCGATACCTGCCTCGATAGCTTTGAAGATAGCCAAGTCACCCATACCCGATGTAAAGTGAGTATGCAGGTTCAATGGAATATCAGTAAACTGCTTGATTTCGCGAACCATGTTATAGATATCGTAAGGAGCAATCAAACCTGCCATATCCTTGATACAGATTGAATCAACACCAAACTCTACCAATTCCTTTACTTTGTTAAGATAATACTCCATGTTATACACTTCACCACCTAAACGAGGTTCAGTTAAAGTATAACATACTACACCTTGAAAATGCTTACCATTATCTTTGATAACCTTTGCTGCTGTTTCGAAATTACGGTAATCATTCAATGCATCAAAACAACGGAAAATATCCATACCGTTATCGATAGCACGCTGAACAAATGCCTGTACCACATCATCAGCATAGTTACGGTAACCCACTACGTTCTGTCCGCGAAGTAACATTGAGAAAGGAGTTTTAGGCATCACTTTTTTAAGCGTACGCAATCTTTCCCATGGATCTTCACCTAAGTAACGGTGCATAGTATCAAAAGTAGCACCACCCCAAGTTTCAACAGCGTTGTAACCAGCGTTATCAATCATTTCGGCAACAGGTAACATATCTTCTGTACGACCACGAGTTGCAAACAATGATTGATGTCCGTCGCGAAGGCTGACATCATTAATTTTAATTGGATTTTCCGCTTTTGGACGATCCGCGTTATATTGTACTTGGGTCATCTCAAGGACCCCGTGTTTATCGAATTTCATCTTTATTCCTTTTTTAAATGATTTACATCGGTTAAACCGACAATTAAACAGCTTTCATCATCAACCTACCTTTGCGCTGTACATTGGTACGGTTATTCATGATCATTCCTTTACCCATTGCAGCCCAATTGTTGGCAGGTTTTACAACTTCAGCAGCTGCTGCTTTTTCCTGTTCCAGATAATAGGCTACTGCTATCATTGCAGCTTTTCTTTTCTTTTCTCTTTCTGTCATGACAATGCTATTTTATAAAGGAATATTACCGTGTTTTTTAGGAGGCAACACTTCAGTCTTAGTCGACATGATTTCCATTGCATCTACCAAACGCTGACGTGTTTCACTTGGGATGATAACATCATCGATATATCCACGTTTAGCAGCCAAATAAGGTACACTGAAAGCGTCTTCGTATTCTTTTATTTTTTCCTCTGTTTTAGCGGCTTTATCTTCAGCCTCAGCAATTTGTTTACGATAGGTTGAAATTACCTCAACAGCACCTTTTGCACCCATTACAGCAATCTCTGCACTTGGCCATGCAAAAACCATATCAGCACCCAATGGTTTAGAACACATGGCAAGGTACGCACCACCGTAATCTTTACGTGTGATAACTGTAAACTTAGGTACAGTAGCTTCGGCATAACTCCAAAGCAACTTAGCTCCGTGACGAATGATACCGTCCCACTCTTGCTGAACACCTGGCAAGTAACCAGGAACATCAACGAAAGTAATCATTGGAATATTAAAAGCGTCGCAAGTACGAACAAAACGACTGATTTTATCTGAAGCATCGATATCCAAACAACCTGCCTGAATCATAGGCTGATTAGCAATGATACCAACTGATCTGTTATTTAAGTGTCCGAAACCAACAATTGCATTTTCTGCATAATGTTCATGTACTTCCATGAATTCACCGTTATCAAGAACTGATTCGATGATTTTCTTCATGTCGTAAGGTACATTTGATTCATCAGGAATGATTGTATTTAACTCTTCGCATACACGTTGAGGATCATCACCCATAGGAATTTGTGGAGCTTCTTCCAGATTGTTATTTGGCAAATACTCTAGTAATTCTTTGATACCCTCAATTGTTTCCTCATCACTGTCATAAGCAAAATGCGCATTACCACTCTTTGAGTTGTGAACCATAGCACCACCTAATTCTTCAAAGGTAGTTTCTTCACCGGTAACAGTTTTAATTACATAAGGACTTGTGATAAACATATGACTTTTCTTCTTAACCATGAAGATAAAGTCAGTCATGATAGGAGAATAAACAGCACCACCGGCACAAGGCCCCATAATCGCTGAAATCTGGGGAATCACACCCGAAGATCGCGAGTTACGCATAAAAATTTCACCGTATGCTTTCAGAGCATCTACTCCTTCTTCCACACGAGCACCTCCTGAATCATTTAATCCTACCACAGGAGCTCCGGCTTTAACAGCTAAATCCATAACCTTACAGATTTTAGCTGCATGCATTTCACCCAACGAACCACCTCGCGAAGTAAAATCCTGTGAAAAAGCAAAAACGGGACGTCCATGTACTAAACCGTGACCCACAATCACTCCGTCGGATGGAATCTCTACCTTTTCCATACCAAAATTGACCGAGCGGTGTTCCACAAACATGTCTATTTCCCTAAATGACCCCTCATCAAAAAGAACATCAAGTCTCTCACGAGCAGAAAGTTTTCCTTTCTCGTGTTGCTTCGCTACACGACCCTCTCCACCCATTTGTTTGGCTTCTTCTCTCTTTTTTTTGAGCAGCTCAATTTTTTCAGACACTTTCATAAATACAGATAATTTATAATTACACCAAAATTTCTTTAATTCAATTTCGCCATCAAAATTAGATACAGCGATTGATTTTTAGCCAATAGAAATGTTAAAAATTAATAACAAGGCGGCGCAATATCTTAAAATTTCCAAAATTATAGAAATTTTTCTCTATTTTAAATTCAATCTAAACAGAACGGCTGAAAACTAAGACTTTTGTCATCTTTAAAACATGTTTTACAACATAGTTATACAACATAAAACCAATCAAAAGAGGGTAAAATTTTCATTTTTAATACTCAAAAAACACCCGTTCAAATATCAATGGCGAAACTTCAAATTTAAAGGACAATTATATTGAAGTCAAACCCTGTTTTTCTGAAATCACAAATAATTTGATAAAATGATAATGGAGGGAAAAATTGAAACCGATTCAATTTAATATTTTATCAGGTTACTGATTAAGTTCTAAAATTTATTAGAGGAATAAATTTATATAAACATTAATATTTTAGGCACAAATACAAACAATGCTATTATTAGAGCAAAAATAGTCGCCAACAAGGTAGCCGCTGCTCCTAAATCCTTTGCTTTACCCAGAAACTTATTGTAATCCTTTGAAACAGCATCAGCCACATTCTCAATGGCAGTATTCACTAACTCCATAATAAAGACAAGAAAAATTGCTAAAACAACCCACAACCACTCATTCACATTTAACTTCAGAAATAAACCTAATACGACCGCCAGAACTGCTGCAATTAAATGAATACGGGCATTTGCTTCATCTTTGATAAGAATGAAAATTCCCTTAAAAGCACATCTGAAACTCTTAAGTCTACTTTGATGTTGTTTCATAATTTAAAGAAGTAAGATCCATTACTAATTTAAAACAAAAAAGAGGGTGTCCAAAAATTAAACATCAGAACAACGTTAGTTTCAATTTGTAATAAAATATCATTTTATGTCACCCCTAAATCCCCTGAA
>NZ_JBNGOX010000044.1:0-52459 GCF_050589785.1 Carboxylicivirga caseinilyticus
CCTCCCTTTTAGGGGAGGTTTGGTGGGGTATAATGAAAGTAAAGTTACAATTTGAAAGATTCCTTATTTGCAGAATCACTTTTTGGACACCCTCCAAGGCTGCACCAGTCTCACTAAAAAAACTACGGTCAATTGACTAAAATCGTTTAAACTCGTTGGCTTCGCTCAACTCAAACAAAAAACGATTTTTAATCGTCATTTCAACCTTGTTTTTTTGCTCGCCAACTGAGGCCTTTTATAAACAGTTGCTTTCTTTCTTCATCAAATATTATTTAGGACGCTATTGTTGGAAAGTTTACTATCAATAACGGCTTGACAGGATCTGGGGTTTACAATAGAGAAATGATAAAGTGAGATGCTATAGAAGTAAGGGCAACAACTGATCCAGATCGCTAATTTCGTGTGTAATCTTTTTATCGTGTTGCAGCTGTTTGCTGTTGAAAAATACCTGATCGATACCGGCATTGATAGCTCCTTCAATATCAGCTTCGAGACTGTCGCCAATAACCAGTGCTTCTTTTTTACTGATGTTGCAGCTTTTAATAAAGTAATCGAAAAAATAGGGATTGGGCTTTTGCACGCCAATCAACTCAGAGATAAAGATATTTTTGAAGAAAGGAGCGAGGCCACTGTTTTTCAGTTTTTTACTCTGCACTTCCCGAAAACCATTGGTGATGATATGCATCTCGTAATGAGGCTGCAGTTTTTCGAGTACCTCAAGGGTGTTTGGGAAAAGCCTTGTCTTTGTGGGGCTGATGGTTAGGTATTGCTCGGCAAACTTACGCGCAATGTCAATATCATCGAAACCTACTTCGGAAAAAGGAAGATAGAACCGTTGTGTGTTCAGCGTTTTTTTATCCACCTTGCCTTTACGGTACTGGCTCCACAAATAAAGGTTATGGTATTCGTATCGGTTATGAAAATCATCAAAATCGTCGAAATATTCCTTTAGCTCAAAGGTGTCGAATAACTCAAGCAAGGTTTCTTCAGAGTTGGCTTCAAAATCCCAAAGCGTATGATCTAAATCGAAAAAAAGATGTTTGTATTTTCTTTCCATAACAGTGTTTCTGGTTACAAAGATAGTGCAGAATAAGCAATAAAAAAGCGATCCCCGTTTGAGATCGCCTTTTCGTTATTTATCTAATTTCTATTGTTTTCGGTTTGATTCGGATTGTCACGTGATTTTCATCCAATGACATTGCTAGGCAAACGTCTGACTAATGCTTAATTAATTTACCTGTATCACCAAATAACGTGATCTGCTCCAGAAAGCTTCTTTGTCGGCAATCTTAAGAACCATGCTTCCTTCAGCTCCTTCTTCCAAAACATACGACGACTCAGGATGAACGGTTAAAATCTTAGCTTTTGGACGGAACAAAGGAATAGAATCGATTTCGCGGTAATCGATGGTTGTAAAATACTCCTCATCGTATCCTTCGCCGGTAACTTTTTTCTTGCTGAAAAGGCCATCGCTTTCGATGATCTTCTGATCCATTAATTCATTTTTAGTGCCAAAAACATAATGCGCTTTGTAAAGCTGTTCTGTAGCTTGGGCCAGTTGTTGTTGTGTAGCTGTTCTCACACTTTCGAGCGAATCAACAACACTTTGCAAGCCATCGATTGTGAAGTTTAATTCGGTAATCTCAAGGCTTTGACTTTCTAACTGTTGCTTCAGCTTGATAATTTCAAGCGTTTTATCTTTTAACTGCTGATTCAGACGATTCACCAGTTTGTTCAGATTGGCATTGTTGGTGCCCGATTGTTTCAGGTCTTTTTCAAGCTTTGATATTTGCTCTTTGTTCTGCAACATTAAATCGTAAATCAACTGAATGTCACTGTTGATTCTGTCTTCCAGTGCTTTGCCCGAAGCTTCACCACTGGAAACATTCATGCTGATGATATTTTCTTTTTCCTTTATCTGTTGCAGGTTGTCGTCGATGGCTATCATCGCTGTTACCAGACTATTCATCTGGCGGTCTTTCTCTGCAACCTCCATCATCAAAGAGTCTTTTTGTTGCTTGACTTCTTTTGTTTCGCTTAAGTTACAGGCAGTAGCCAGCACTATCAAAGCAATAGGAATAAGTCTTTTCATACGTAGAATATTAAATGGGTGTTTATTTTTGTGCGTTTCCTTCTACTACAATCACTATTTCTCCTTTAACGGTTTTTGATGAGAAATATTGTACAAGTTCATCAAGACTTCCTTGCTTATTTTCTTCATGTAACTTGCTTAATTCTCTTGAAACAGATGCTCTTCGGTCGCCTCCAAAATGCTCGGCAAACTGAGTAAGCGTTTTTACCAAGCGATAAGGTGATTCGTAAAAAATCATGGTACGGCTTTCTTCCATCAAAGAATCCAATCGTGTTTTACGCCCTTTTTTCTGAGGCAAAAAACCTTCGAAACAAAAACGATCGTTGGGTAATCCTGAATTAACAATGGCAGGAACCAATGCTGTTGCACCGGGTAAACATTCCACTTCCACACCTTCATCAAGACATTTGCGAACCACCAGGTAACCCGGGTCGGAGATGGCAGGTGTTCCGGCATCAGAAACCAGGGCTGCATTTTCGCCGGCCATCAGTCGGTTTACCACATTTTCAACCGTGGCATGTTCGTTAAATTTATGATGCGACATCATTCGTGTTGATACTTCGAGGTGTTTCAGCAGAAAGCCTGTGGTTCGGGTATCTTCAGCCAGAATAAAATCAACCTCTTTCAGCACTCTGATGGCGCGAAGTGTTATGTCCTCAAGGTTGCCGATGGGAGTCGGTACTACAAATAATTTACCCATATCAGCTTATATAAATCGTCGTTGAATGTTTTTAATAAAGGATTGACTTACTTCATTGTCTTCTTCCCATTTGAAGTTTGACTGCAGAAATTGTCGTGCCGATTCAAATGAGTCCATTTGGTTTAGCTGATCAAGTGTCTGGTTCAGTAATTCCATACTGCCTCCAAATAATTCGCGCTGATAATAAAAACGGTCGTTGATACCAATGGCTTTTCGCACATCATCAACGGGCTTTCCAATCTGGGTAAAGTGGCTGCCTTCTTTTTTTACAGCAATCTGCTCGTTTACCGATTTCACTTCGGTATGAATTTGCTCACCTAACACCGTATTTTTCTTTTCCACTGTTTTTTCAACAGTTTCTTTAGGAGGTTCTTCGGTAATCACTTTCGTTTCAGCAACCACCCTGGTAGCTTCTTCAGTCTTAACCTCAATAACAGGTTCGGGTTTTACCTCTGCAACCGGTTCATTTTTTACTTCTGTTTTAACCTCTTCAACAGGTTGTGTTTCCTGAGGCTTTTCGCTGGCTTCACCACTGGCAAATTTTTTCGAAGATTCAGCAATTTCTTCTGCATCTTCAGCCGGAGTTGAGGTTCTCGCCGCTGAAGTCATGGATGATTCTGTATTTTCTTTTACCGGGGCTGGCTCGTTCTGAACGGCTTCGAGCAAATTGAGTTCCTCGCTTATATTATTCAACTTGGTTTTTGCCAGGTTGATAAAAGCTGAGTTAATAAGCGGTTTACCTTTAAATGTTGATACCAATGTTCGCATCTCATTAAGGTCGTTCAAAATTATGTCGATAAGTGCTTCTCTTTCCATAGTGAAAAACGTGGCTTTTTACTTACTTTTGCAAAGGTAGTGATTGCAATTTAAAAAACTTCGTACACTAAATGTTTCTTGAAAATAAGGCAAATAGAGACTCTCAAAGAGGTTGGATTGAGGTAATTGTGGGTTCAATGTTTTCGGGCAAAACCGAAGAATTATTAAGAAGATTAAAGAGAGCAGAGATAGCAAGACAAAAAGTTGAGATTTTTAAACCGATGGTGGATGTGCGTTACAGCGATACAGAAGTCGTTTCGCACGATTCCAATGCCATACGTTCTACACCTGTGGAATCATCGGGTAATATATTGCTTTTAAGCAGCAATGTTAATGTGGTTGGTATTGATGAAGCCCAGTTTTTTGATAACGGACTGGTTGATGTGTGTCGAACTTTGGCCAATCAGGGAATCAGGGTGATTGTGGCTGGTTTGGATATGGACTTTAAAGGCAAACCATTTGGTCCGATGCCCGGATTACTCGCTACTGCCGAATATGTAACTAAAGTTCATGCGATTTGCATGCGCTGTGGCGATCTGGCTCATTTTTCTCATCGTCTTTCCGAAAATGACAAACTGGTTCTTTTAGGCGAAAAAGCTGAATATGAACCCTTATGCCGTAAGTGTTATTCTAAATTGAAATAAAATGGCTCATATTACGCTCAAACAATTTGCCGATTATGCCGAAGGAACATTGATCGGTTCTTCTTCTTCAATTATTGAGCGTATTGCCTTCGACAGTCGAAAATTATTATTGACTGAAGGGGCTCTTTTTATAGCTATTAAAGGACTCAATCACGATGGCCATTCATACATTCCGGATCTTTATAAACGAGGTGTCAGGGCTTTTTTGGTTGAGAAGGATTTTGATTTTTCTACTTATAACGAAGCCGGATTTGTTTTAGTGGATGATGCTGTGCAGGCACTTCATAAAGTAGTTGCGCAAATAAGAAAAACTTTCCCGTTCCCCATTGTTGGCATTACCGGAAGTAATGGTAAAACCATTGTGAAGGAGTGGGCCAGCCGTATTTTAGAAAAGCAGTTTAAAGTGGGGCGTTCACCCCGGAGTTATAACAGTCAGCTGGGAGTTCCTTTATCTGTTTTTATGTTAGAGCCCCATTGTGATGTAGCTTTGATTGAGGCAGGTATATCCAAGCCCGGCGAGATGCAGTTACTTCAAAAAATGATTGATCCTCAAATTGGTGTTATTACCAACATCGGACAGGCACATCAGGAGAATTTTCAATCACTCCAACACAAATTACACGAAAAATTAAAGCTTTTTCAAAAGGCTGAGATTTTATTATACAACCTGGATGATCAACTGATAAATGCTGGTATTAAAGAACTGTTGCCAGAGCTGCAGACTTTAACTTACGGCTCTTCCGGACAAGCTGATCTGCATATCATCAGTCAGGAAAATACGTCGAAGGGTAGGAGTATTCAATGCAGTTATCAGGGTAATACTTTTAAGGTTGAGTTGCCTTTTAATGATGATGCATCGGTTGAAAATGTAATGATTTCTGTTTTATTGGCGTTGCATCTGGGCATGCACAAACAGGCTATTACAGATGCTGTTAAAAATTTGCAGCCTGTGGCCATGCGCCTCGAGCAAAAAGAAGGAATAAATAATTGTATCATCATTGACGATGCCTACAACTCTGATTTAACATCGTTGGAGTTGGCCCTCGATTTTCTGGATCAGTTGGGAGCTAAAAAAGGATTAAGCAAGACTCTTATCCTTTCTGATATTTTTCAGAGCGGAATGTCATCAGAAGCCTGGTTTGAGCAAATTCAGCGCCTGATGAAACTGAAAAATATAGAGCGTTTCATTGGTATTGGTCCTGAATTATACAAAGCCACTAACGGAAAAAATGCTTATCGTTCGACAGAGGATTTTTTAAGTCACGTTCATATTAATAGTTTCAAGGATGAAGCCATTTTGTTAAAGGGTTCGCGATCTTTTTCATTTGAACATATCTCATCCTTTCTGGAGCAACGACGCCATAAAACCATTCTTGAGGTGGATTTAAATGCTTTGATGCATAATGTGCAAACTTTTCGCTCAGTGCTGAAGCCGGAAACAAAGATGCTTGCAATGGTGAAGGCATTTTCATACGGAAGTGGATCGTTTGAGATTGCTAATGTGCTGCAACGTCAGAAAATAGATTATCTGGGTGTTGCTTTTGCTGATGAAGGAATAGAATTACGTGAGGCCGGAATTAATTTACCTATTATCGTAATGAATCCCGAGGTGAGCAGCTTCCCGTTAATGCTCCAATACGATCTGGAACCGGAGATATATAGTTTTCATCTTCTTGATACTTTTCTTAATGCAGCCGAACGACAAGGGAATCAAAAGGTATTGGTTCATATCAAAATAGATACAGGGATGAATCGTATGGGATTTCTACCTGATGAAATGGATGAACTGATAATTCGTTTAGACCAAGCACCTTTGTTAAAAGTAGCCTCGGTTTTTTCGCATCTGGCAGGAAGTGACGAAGTTTTCCATGATGATTTTACCCGTAAACAGGGAGAAATCTTCAGCCGTTGTTGTGAAAAACTTGCCGATGGCATTGGGTATAGTTTTATCCGTCATATTTTAAATTCGGCAGGAATTGAGCGTTTCCCGGAGTTGCAAATGGAAAT
This sequence comes from Carboxylicivirga caseinilyticus, assembly GCF_050589785.1. NCBI lineage: Bacteria > Pseudomonadati > Bacteroidota > Bacteroidia > Marinilabiliales > Marinilabiliaceae > Carboxylicivirga > Carboxylicivirga caseinilyticus. The sequence goes on from NZ_JBNGOX010000044.1 coordinate 6,260, forward strand.
GGTTCGTCTGGGTATTGGAATGTATGGAATTTCGGCATCCGGTAAGGATTTAAAAACGGTAGCAACTCTAAAGTCTTATGTGTCGCAGTTAAAACGTGTACCCAAAGGTGCTACCATCGGGTATGGACGACGAGGAGTTGCTTCGGAAGATAAAACCATTGCTGTAGTACCTGTTGGTTATGCCGATGGTCTGAACAGACTATTAAGTAATGGCGTAGGCCAATTGTTTATTAACCAACACAAAGTTCCCTTGATGGGTAATATTTGTATGGATATGTGTATGGTTGATGTTACCGGCTTATCTGTTAAAGAAGGTGATGAAGTGGAGATATTCGGAAACCATATCACCATGGATGAGATGGCAGAGCAACTTGGAACCATTCCATACGAAATACTTACCGGAATCAGTCGAAGGGTAAAACGGGTTTATTATCTTGAGTAAAAAATATAAGATTAACCTAAGCGGGATATTTTTTCAAGGGTATCCTCATCCAGGATCTTAATTACCCGTCCGTTTACAGCCAGAACTTTTTCGTTTACAAAAGTAGTTAAAGTACGAATGGCATTGGATGTGGTCATATTTGAAAAATTCGCCAGATCTTCGCGCGATAAATACACACTCAGGGTTTCACCGTCTTCTTCATAACCATATACTTCTTTTAAAACACAAAGGCTTTCAGCAAGACGACCACGGATATGTTTCTGGGTAAGGGTAACCGTTCTGTATCGGGCAAATCCCAGCTCCTTGGCCATCGACTTCATAAAAGCCATTGATAAGGCAGGATTTGTCTGCATCAATTTATAAATAACGTTACGGGGAACATGAAAAATGATGCATGGTTCGATCACCTCAGCCGCTGCAATGTGTAAGTCTTCTGCAAAAAGGGCACGGTATCCAATGAAATCAGGGGCACTGGCCATCCTTACAATTTGTTCTCTACGACCAACACCTTCCTTAAAAATTTTTACTTTACCTGAACCCAGACAAAGCAAGCCGGTTGGTTTATCACTCTCTCGATAGATAATATCGTTCTTCTTATAGTATAAGGTTGAATGATTCGCAAGAAGATATTCTTTCTCTTCCTCACTAAGGATATTATAGAGTTTGGTAATGTCCTTGATGGTTGGATCTAATCCCTCCGATTTCTTCTTTACCGGCATATTTATGTTGTAAAACAATGTTGTATAACACAAAATTAATAAAAATGTATAGGAGTACCATATTTCTTTTAAAAATTGATACTCAAGGTATACAATTATTAGTATTTGGCTACTAAAGGCATTCTGCGACCCATGCCAAAAGCCTTACCCGAAACCCTTAATGTTGGGGCTGTTTGAAAGCGTTTGTATTCATTCATATTAACCAATCGAACTGCTTTTTTTACTGTCGCCTCATCAAAGCCATCATTGATAATGTCGGCCGGTGATTCATGCTTTTCTATGTATTTGAAAAGTATGGCATCCAGCACATCATAATCAGGCAATGAGTCAGAGTCTTTTTGATCGGGTCGTAACTCAGCTGAAGGTGGTTTAATGATTGTGTTCTCCGGTATAATTTCTCTATCCCGGTTGATGTAACGGGCCAGTTTGAAAACATCGGTTTTATATACATCACCCAATACTGAAAGTCCACCATTCATGTCACCATACAAAGTTCCATAACCAACGGCAGCTTCACTCTTATTGGAAGTGTTTAACAAGATGTGACCAAATTTATTCGAAAGAGCCATCAATAAGGTTCCGCGAATACGGGCCTGCATATTTTCTTCTGTTACATCTTCTTCTTTGCCTTCGAATAAAGGCCCCATAATGAAGTTGTACGTGTCAAATATTTCTTTGATTGGAACGATGTTGTATTCAATATCAAGATTATTGGCCAGATCAACAGCATCTTTAATACTGTGTTGCGAAGAATACTGAGATGGTAATAATAATACTCTGATGTTTTCTTTACCTAAAGCTTTTTCAGCCAGGGCAACTGTTACGGCAGAATCAATTCCTCCGGAAAGTCCCAAAGTAGCTTTTGTAAAGCCCATCTTGGCAAAATAATCACGAATACCGCAAACCAGGGCATCGTGTATTAAACCGATGGTTTCTTTTTTCTCTGGTTCAGTACCGGCAGTCTGATCAATCGTATCCATTTCAATAGAAACAACATCTTCGTCAAATGCCTGAGTTGACTGAATTATTTCACCCTTTGAATTAACAGCCATGCTGTTTCCATCAAAGATAAGTTCAGTATTGGCACCTACTTGGTTTACATAGATGAATGGAATCTGATATTTTTTTGCTTTGTTTCGAACTATGTTCTGACGCACATCTACCTGAGTGTATGAGAACGGAGAGGCTGCAATGTTAATGGCAAAATCCGGTCCTTGTTTAATTAACTCATCCATTGGAGAGATGGTATACAGTTTATCTCTTGCAAAAGCATTGGCCACCGGCTGATCTTCCCAAATATCTTCACAGATAGTAAGGGCTACTTTTTTGCCATTTATCTCAACTAATTCAAATTGGTTATTGGGTTGAAAATAGCGATACTCGTCAAATACATCGTAATTTGGTAATAAGGTTTTTCTTACGATTTGCTGAATACTACCATTACTCAATACATAGGCTGCATTGTAAAGGTTTTTACCCAGTGGTTCAGGATTAATTTCAGGAGCTCCAACAATAGCAGTAATACCAACACAACTTTTGGCAATGTTGTCAATTGATTCGTTACATTTCTCGATAAACTCCTTTCGTTCCAGAAAATCGTATGATGGATAACCACATACTGCCAGTTCAGAAAAAACAACCAATCCGGCTCCTTCTTTCTTGGCTTTCTCAATGGTACTGATAATCTTTCCTGAATTGGATTCAAAATTTCCAATATGATAATTCAATTGCGCCAATACAACCTTCATTCCCTTTATCTCTTTATTCTGCTGTTAAAAAATTACTCCAAATTGAAATACAAATCGCTTAAGGTTCGACTTATCAGTGACTCTGAAATCAGTTACATCCAAAAATCCGCCGTAATAAATCAATCCAACGGTTAAGAAGGTGTTACCGCCCAATGAGTACTCCATGCCACCTCCTAATTGGTAACCCATGTCAAAAAAGTTTACGTTACTGCTTATGTTGTTTCCATCAATATCGGAGGCCTTGATATTGAATTGCGAATATAATCCAAACTGCCCAAAATAACGTGAACGATGAAATTCGTTGGTTAATAATTTAAGGCTTAGTGGTACTTCGATGTATTTTAAGCGATAAGTTGCATTAAGTTTCTCAAGCTCACTTGTGGCATCATAGGATAATTTACCACCTCCTGTATTGATGGTTAATCCTGTTGAAAATGCATAATTGGTATCGAAGAAACGATCCACTAATACTCCAAAATTATATCCGAATAAACTTCCATTAGAGTTAACTGAATTTGCATCTGAAGACATCCATGAGATTTGAGGACTCAACAAAAATCCAAGTCGTGTTTTTTTCTCTGTTTGGGCGTTGGTTAAGATACAGATGAGCAAACCTGCCATTATTAAAAGCTTTCTTTGCATCGAGTAATGTTTTAATGGTTGAAAACTCTACAAACTTACTTATTTTTATGGCAAATTAAAGAATACACCATGCAAGCTTTTATCAAAAAATATTGGGTTTATACGGTTCTGATTTTAGTTTTATCGTCATGTGGAGGAGGAATAAAGGCTCCGGATGTAAGCGATATTCATGTTGAAATGGAGTCGCATCTGTTTTTTAAAGATTTATTTGAGAATGGCAGCGAAGATATTGAAAAGAAGACTAAAAATCTGAAAGAGAAGTATGGAACTTATTTTTATGCCTATTGTCAAAAAGTCATTCGAATAGGAAATCCCGATCAACCTGAGTTTCCTGAGAATCTTAAAGCATTTTTAGATTATGATGCTAACAGGGACGTTTTTGAGAAGTGTAAAGAACAATATTCAGAGGTTGATGATATAGTTGAAGATGCCGAGCAGGCATTCAAATATTATAAGTACTATTTCCCAAACATTACAGTACCAGACTTATATTTTCATATATCAGGGTTTAATCAGTTTGTAGCTGTTGATTCCAGCTGGATATCAGTGAGTGTTGAAAAATATCTTGGTGAAGAATGTGAATTTTACGAGTGGTTGGCCGAACCCCAATATATGCGTAAGCGAATGGTACGTGAGAAGATAGTTCCTGATATTATGAAAGCTGTGGTGCTCACTACCTATGCTGGAGGGATGAATAATAATGATGTGATCAGTAGTATGATTGAAGAAGGGAAAGTCTTGTATTTTGTTCATCATATGGTGCCAGGCATTAAAGAAACGTATCTTTTTGATATGTCTAAGGAGGAAGTGAAATGGTGTGAAAAATATGAAGCTGATATCTGGGCCGGTATGGTAGAGCGAAAAGACTTGTTTAATACCGATCGGATGACCATTCAGAAATATACAGGAGACAGTCCGTTTACTTATTATTTTGGACAGGATTCTCCTGGAAGAGCAGCTGTTTACCTTGGCTATCAGATAGTGGAGGCATATATGAAAAATAATCCAGAACTTACGTTGGACGATTTGATAAGGCAAAAGGATGGACATATGATTTTTCAACAATCAAGATATCGTCCATAAAATAGTGAATATGTCGAAGATAGGGATTATTCAGTTTGCACCTAAGTTGGGGAAGGTCAACGAAAATATTCAAACGATTAATGAGCTTATTGCATCTAAACGACGATGTGATTTATATGTGTTGCCTGAGTTGGCTAATTCAGGTTATCGTTTCAAAAACAGAGACGAGGCAGTTCTGTATTCCGAACGAACCACCAATAGTCCTTTTCTAAATGCTTTAGTCGCCATTGCCGTAGCAAAGGAAGCTTATTTGGTTTCGGGCTTTTGTGAACGCTCGGGAGATAAGCTTTATAATTCATCGGTATTGGTTGGACCGGAAGGATTAATTGGTGTATATCGCAAACTACATTTGTTTCTGGATGAGAAGGATATTTTTGAAACGGGTGATTTAGGTTTACCTGTTTTTGACACTCCTTTGGGGAAAATAGGTATGCAAATATGTTTCGACTGGATGTTTCCTGAAACCTGGCGGGTTCTGGCAATGAAAGGAGCTCAGTTGATTGCTCATCCTGCAAATCTGGTTTTATCTTATTGTCAGGGGGTTGTTCAGTCTTATGCGATCATAAATAAGTTTTTTATCGCTACAGCTAATCGTACAGGTAAAGAGCGGGATCTAAAATTTACTGGGCAATCGGTTTTAGTTTCACCAGAAGGAATTGTGTTAAAGAGGGGAGAAGAGGAAGAAAATAAATTAATAAAGCATGAAGTGGATCTTTCGCAGGCTCTTAACAAACATATAACTCCTCGCAACCATGCTTTGAACGATCGTCGTTCTGATGTTTATGGCGATTTAAATCTTAACTGATGTTTGAAAAGAAAGAATTGCGTAAAAAGATTCGCCTGCTTAAAAAAGATTTTTCCAAAGAAGATGCAGCATATCAGGAAGAATTGATTTATAAAAAGCTTATCGATTCAATTGATTTTAAAAACGCAAAGAATATACTTTTCTACTGGTCGATGAACGATGAGGTATCAACTCATGACTTTATATTGTCGTATTATAAAATCAAACATATTTATCTGCCGGTTATTAAAGGTGATGATCTTGAAATAGTGCTTTTCAGTGGGGAAGACTGTCTGGTTCCTGGAGCTAAATATGGTATTCCCGAACCAACTGGAGAGCCATTAAAAGATGAAAGTATAATTGACTTGGTGATAGTACCTGGTGTAGCTTTTGATAATTCAGGGAATCGAATGGGCAGAGGAGCTGGTTATTACGATCGTATTTTAAAACGTGTTCCACAGGCTAAAAGGCTGGCCCTGGCTTTTGATTTTCAGATGGTGACTAAGGTGCCGGTAGAACCTCATGATATTAAGATGGATAAAATAATTCATCCAAAATAAAAAAGCCCCAAACGGGGCTTTTTTATATTTTCTTTACTTACGCTGGATGAATAGCTTCAGTTGGGCAAACATCTGCACAAGTACCACAATCAGTACAAGCTTCTGCATCAATTTTATAGATATCGCCTTCAGCGATAGCATCTACTGGACATTCATCAATACAAGTACCGCAAGCAATACAGTCTTCATTAATTACGTAGGCCATTTTTTTGTTCTTTAATGGTTATTATTACTCAAGCAAAATTATTTGCTTTTTTTAATAATTAAAAGAATTCCTTTGCAAACAACTTAATTTTGAACGGATATAAATAAGGCTTCGAGGTCTTATTTATGGTAATATGCATTAAGTCAGGCTACAATGTGTGCTTGGTAATGGTTGTTGATTTTATTTCGACATGAATTTATATCCCAAATAAGCCATTAAACCAGCTGCAGTTTCCAACGAGTTTTCATTCAAATTGAATTGTGGAGTATGTAAACTGCCAGTTTCTGTATCAACCTGTTCCACTCCAAAGCGATAAAAGGTACATGGATATTTTTGTGAAAAATATCCAAAATCTTCAGCAGTCATTCGAATATCCATGTGTTCTGTTTGTTCCTTGCCCAGATATTCGTTCGAAAATGAAATAGCTTGTTCAGTGATGGCTTCGTTGTTATGTAAAACCGGATAACCATCTTTAATATCGATTTCACAATCAGCACCCATTGATTGAGCTATGCTTGTGGCAATCTCACGTATCTTATCTTTTATCTTAGCACGCCATTCTTCATTCATTGTACGAAGCGTTCCTGCAATTTCAACCGTTTCAGGAATGATATTGGTTGCACCATTGGCAATTACTTTACCAAAAGAGAGTACTGTTGGTATTTGAGCCGGCACAATTCGACTAACTATCTGTTGTAACGAAACAATGATATGAGAAGCGATCAAAACATTATCAGTCAGCGTATGAGGCATGGCTGCATGACCGCCTATTCCTTTTACGGTTATGTATACTTCGTCGCCCGATGCCATGTACATGCCACTTTTAAACCCGACATGTCCTGTTTTCATATTGGGCAATACATGCTGACCAATTATTAATTCTGGCTCATAGTCTTTAAATAGTCCTTCTTCCATCATTAATTTGGCACCTCCGGGGAAAACCTCTTCTGCTGGTTGAAAGATTAGTAATATGGTTCCTTCCCATTCATCTTTTATCTCATTCAAAATCATGGCAGCACCCACAAGTGCAGCTGTATGTGCATCATGACCACAAGCATGCATTACGCCTTCGTTTCGGGATGTAAATTCCAATTGGGTTGATTCATTAATAGGCAAAGCATCCATGTCGGTACGTAAAGCAATGATTCGCTTCTGAGGATTTTTACCTTCAATCCGTCCAAGAATGCCGGTTTTAACAAAACCATCCTGAAAGGGAATGCCTATTTTATTCAGTTGCTCTTTGATGTAGGCAGAGGTTTTATGTTCTGCAAATGATAGTTCCGGATTGGAGTGAAGATGTCTTCTAATAGCTATAATATCATTGATATACTGTTGAGTCAGTTCCTGAATTTTTGCTTTCATGCTTTATACATTGGTGAAAATCGGATGATTTTCATTTTTTGTTAATGTTTTATGAAGACAAATATAAGCAGTAAAACACAATTTAATACCTAAAAGTCGTCAATAGGGGGACATACCCAATAAATAGTGTTTATTTTGTAATGTCATAGAAAATTGTTGTTAGATTTGTGCTCTGTGTTAAAGTTTTCTTAAAATGGCCTGTTTTTTGAACACTTTAATTAATATTACGTAGTAAAGTCTGGACATTAAACTCTAACATTAACTGGTTAGTATAAAATATAATTAACTATGAAGAGGATCTTTTTAATTTTAGCTGTTGCGTTGGCAGGTGTTACTTCTTCAATGGCACAGCATGCAAAAGCAAATCTTAGTTTTAGTGAAACCATTCACGATTTCGGTGATATTCAGGAGTCGGATGGCAAAGTTGAATATGTGTTTAAGTTTAACAATAATGGTGGTCAACCTATGGTTTTGCACAATGTTAAGGCCTCATGTGGTTGTACAACACCAGAATGGACAAAAACACCAATTCCTCCTGGGGGGCATGGGGAAGTAAAAGCTATTTTTGATCCACGAAATCGTCCGGGTAATTTCAATAAAACTATTACCGTTCAGTCAAATGCTGAGAATGGAACCGTAGTTTTACGTATTACCGGTAATGTAATTCCACGTGAAAAGACTGTAGAGGATATTTATCCACGTAATATGGATGTTATCCGTTTGGAGTCATCGCATCTGGCATTTACTAAAATGACACCTGATCAAAAGAAAACGGAACAATTAAAGATTATCAGTACTTCTGATCAACCGTTAAAAATATCATTTGCTAATGTTCCAAAGCATGTAACAATCAAAGCCGTTCCTGAGGTTTTGCAGCCAAAACAAGCAGGTGTAATTACTGCTACATATGATGCAGCTGCCAAAAGTGACTGGGGATTTGTTACAGATAACGTTTTTATCAATTTTAATGATACTAAAGATTATAAAAATCGTCTGACATTAAGTGCTTCAATCGAAGAAGATTTTGATAGCTGGACTCCTGAAAAGTTAGCTAAAGCACCAATTGTTAATTTCGAAGAGAAAACCTGGAATTTTGGCGATATCAATCAGGGAGATAAAGTAACACATAAATTTGTGGTGAAAAACGATGGCAAAAGTGAGCTAATCATTCGTAAAGTTAAAGCTTCATGCGGATGTACTGCCATCAAACCAGAAAAGACTGTTTTAGCTCCTGGAGAAGAAACGACCATCATGGCAGAATTCAACTCAACAGGTAAGAGTGGTCGCCAGAATAAGTCAGTAACTGTAGTTACAAACGATCCAAAGACAACAACTACTTTGTTGCGAATCAGCGGAAACGTTGCGATTCAATAAGTAAGATTTAATGATAATATCGGGAGAGTCAGTTTGGTGCCGGCTCTCCTTTTTGTGTAAAAAACAAAAGTATAATGTCAACATTTGATGATCATCATCATATAGAAAATGATTCGAACTTTAAGGGTTTGAAGGTGAATAAAGGGGTGCAGTCTGCACCTTCTGTTAATCCTGATGCCGCAAAGCGTTTCCTTAAAAAACGAAAGCCTAAGCTAAGTGTCGATGACTATGTGAATGGTATATTGGAAGGGAATGTTACAGTGTTAAGTCAGGCTGTAACAATGGTTGAAAGTTCGAAGCCTGATCATCAGGAGATAGCTCAACAAATTATTGAAAGATGTTTACCTCATGCAGGTAAGAGTATTCGTTTGGGTATAACAGGTGTTCCCGGAGCCGGTAAGAGTACCTTTATTGAGTCGATGGGAATGCACATTATTCGCAATGGGGGTAAATTGGCTGTACTGGCAATTGATCCGTCAAGTGAACGTTCTAAAGGAAGTATCCTGGGGGATAAAACAAGAATGGAGAAATTATCTGGTGAGAAGGATGCCTACATAAGACCTTCTCCTTCAGCAGGATCTCTCGGTGGAGTTGCCCGTAAAACAAGAGAAACCATTATTTTGTGTGAAGCAGCTGGTTTTGATACCATATTCATTGAAACAGTGGGAGTGGGACAATCTGAAACAGCTGTCCATTCAATGGTTGACTTTTTTCTTTTGTTAATGTTGGCAGGAGCCGGTGATGAGTTGCAAGGAATTAAACGGGGCATCATGGAAATGGCCGATGCCATCACCATTAACAAGGCTGATGGATCGAATAAAGAAAGAGCTAATCTGGCACAGGCTGAGTACAGAAGTGCTTTACATTTGTTTCCACCTACAAAATCGGGCTGGACTCCGGAAGTGAAAACCTGTTCGGCACTGTATCATCAAGGTATTCCTGAAATATGGGAAATGGTATTGGAATATATAGAATTGACTAAAAAAAATAATTACTTTGACTTAAACCGCAGATCACAGGCTAAATATTGGATGTACGAAAGCATTAATGAACAACTACGTAATCATTTTTATCATCACGAACTAATAAAAAATAATTTAGATTTGAATGAAAAATTGGTTTTGAACGATGAAAAGAGTTCCTTTATGGCTGCCAAAGATTTGTTGGATACATATTTTAAGAATATTAAATAACTAAAGCCGCGAGGTTATAAAAGAGAGAAGAAATGAAAAATTGGATGTTAGCAATCTTAAGTGTTGCATTGTTGGCTTCTTGTCAACCAAAAAATTATCAGATTACAGGAACGCTTGAGGGTGTTACGGCTGAAAATGTTGTATTAAAAAATATTCGCAAAGGAAGACCTGAATTAATGGATTCAGCAAAAGTTGTGGATGGTACATTTACTTTTAAAGGTGAAGTTGGGGCTCCTGAATTTGCTTTGATTTTTATTGAAGGACAGCAACAGCCAATTCAATTCTTTATTGAGAATGCTAACATTACAATCACAGGTAATGCTGAAGATATTGCTAATGTTGAAATCGCCGGGTCACCTGTCAATGACCTTTGGAAAACATTTAATGATGGAGTTCCTGGAAAAGATCGTATGCAACAATTGCAACAAGAATACATGCAAGCTCAGATGGCTCAGGATCAGGAAAAGAGAGCTGTTCTTGAAGAAGAGGCAAACAGTATCATGGGTGATATGCAAGCTTACTATAAAAAGTTTTTAGAAGACAACACTGGTAACGCATTGGGTGCATTTTTGGCACTTAATATGGGTTCGCAGATGCCTTTAGAAGAACTGAAGCCATTGGTTGAGAAATTAGAAGCTGCTATGCCTGAGCACGTTTATATTGTTGAGCTAAAAGAAATGTTAGATACAATGGAAAAGCGCGAAGCTAGTGTAGCTGCTACAAAAGTAGGCGCTGTTGCTCCTGATTTTACTTTGAAAACTAAAGATGGTGAAGATGTTAGCTTAAGCAGTTTCAAAGGAAAATATGTTTTGGTTGATTTCTGGGCTAGCTGGTGTGGTCCATGTCGTAATGAAAATCCGAATGTGGTGGCTGCTTACAAAAAATTCAATGAAAAAGGATTTGAAGTATTCAGTGTATCTGTTGATGACAGTGAAGAAAAGTGGTTGGAAGCTGTTGACGCTGATGGTCTAATCTGGACACAGGTAAGAGATACAGAGAAAGAAGTTGGTAAATTATATGGCATTCAAAGTATTCCAACAACCTTGTTGTTAGATACTGAAGGTGTAATTATTGCAAAGAACCTAAGAGGTGAAGCATTGGATCAGAAATTAGCTGAATTGTTGAATTAAACAATTCATTTATGATATGAAAAAAGGGAGCAATTAGCTCCCTTTTTTTGTTTTCAGAAAGATTTATCATTTTATTTCAAACCACCCGTGGATAAATTTGTTATGTAACAGGTATCTGTTTGAGTTAATAGATATCTTTATATATTTGCTATTTAAAATTTGTCTAAATAAGAATTAAAACACAATCATATGAATTACGATGTTATTGTCATTGGTAGTGGTCCGGGTGGTTATGTTGCTGCAATCAGGGCTTCACAATTAGGATTAAAAGTAGCTGTTGTTGAACGTTCTGAATTAGGAGGTATTTGTTTAAACTGGGGATGTATTCCTACTAAATCTTTATTGAAAAGTGCCAGTGTTTTCGAATACTTACAACATGCCGAGGAGTACGGAGTGACAATTGAAGGTGAGGCTAAAGCTGATTTTACTGCGATGGTAAAACGAAGCAGAGGCGTTGCTGAAGGAATGAGTGGCGGAATCCAGTATCTGTTTAAAAAGAACAAGATTGAAGTCATTAAAGGTGCTGGTAAGTTATTGGGAAATAAAAAGGTGGAAGTAACTACTGAAGGTGGTGAAAAACAAGTATACCAGGCTGATCATATTATATTGGCAACAGGAGCACGAAGCCGTCAGCTTCCTAACCTTCCTCAGGATGGAGAAAAAGTGATTGGATATCGTAAAGCGCTGGTTTTGGATAAGCAACCTGAATCAATGATCGTGGTTGGATCCGGTGCTATTGGAAGTGAATTTGCTTATTTCTATAATGCCATTGGTACTAAAGTTACTTTGGTTGAATATATGCCAAACATTGTTCCTGTTGAAGATGAAGAGGTGTCAAAACAATTGGCCCGTTCGTTTAAGAAAGCAGGTATTGATGTAATGACAGGAGCTGAGGTAACTAAAGTGGATACATCAGGTGCTAAGGTAAAAGCTGTTATTAAGACCAAAAAAGGAGAAGAAGAGATGGAAGCTGATATTGTATTGTCAGCCGTAGGTATTGCACCTAATCTTGAAAATCTTGGATTGGAAGAAGTTGGAGTTGTGGTTGAAAATGGCCGTGTTAAGGTAGACGAATTCTATAAAACATCTGTAGATGGAATTTACGCAATCGGTGATATTGTTCCAGGACAGGCATTGGCTCACGTTGCTTCAGCGGAAGGAATTATTTGTGTTGAGAAAATTGCCGGTCATAAACCGGAGGCGCTGGATTACGGAAATATTCCGGGCTGTACCTATACAGTACCAGAAGTGGCATCTGTTGGTATGACGGAAAAAGCAGCAAAAGATGCGGGATATGAGCTAAAGGTAGGTAAATTTCCATTTTCAGCATCAGGTAAGGCAAGTGCAGCCGGTCATAAAGATGGCTTTGTAAAATTGATTTTTGATGCTAAATATGGTGAGTTGTTAGGTGCTCATTTAATTGGAGCCAATGTAACCGAAATGATCGCTGAATTAGTAACCGCTCGTAAGCTTGAGACTACCGGTCATGAAATTATTAAAGCAGTACATCCGCATCCAACTATGTCGGAGGCTGTGATGGAAGCTGCAGCTGCAGCCTACGGAGAAGTAATACATATTTAATAAAGAAACAGATAAAGAGAAAAGGGGCTTAAGGCCCCTTTTTTTTATATCAGCATCTTGATTTCTCGAGCAACTCTTTGATTGTATTCAAATGCCAGGTTTTTATGATTGACAAGATCAACAATAGTTCCGATCATACACAATCCTCCGGTTAATAAATAAAGAATTCCCATTCCTATCTGGTTGACCAAAAAACGATGTATTCCTGATACACCCAGGAATCCAATTAGGGCTGTTAATAAAATGGTTTGTGGATCTTTTCTTCTTCCACGATAGATTAAAATAAAGTTCTGAACCTGATCATCAGAACTGTCTTTTAATAATGATTCAAGAAAGATGGCTTCTTCACTTTCAGCCTCTGGTAGCAAAGTAAAAATTCTATTCATAATTTGTCGAATTAAAGGTTTTTAGTTTAATGTCCGGTTTAAGTATTTTATAGGCTCTGAAAATCAATATAACAATCGCTAAAAATCCAATAGGATGTGCCTGCCAGGATTCTAAAAAACGTCCTTTAAAAAAGAATGCAATAGAATGGCCCAAACCACACCCAGGGCAAAAATCAAAGCCCAGATTTTTAAATAGGCAAAGTGAATAATGGGAATCTGCTTCAGGGTTGGTAAATGCCAGTAATATCAATGATAAGATCCAGAAATAAGCTTCAATATGACCTTTTCGAAACTGATACTTAATTTTTACCACCTAAAAGCTTTTAACGATATTAAATTAATGAAAAAATTCTGTTATTCACTCTTTCGTCGCAAAAATAAATTTTTTTATTGATTCGAACCTTTAATTGTGTTTTTAATAGATGTTAATTGCTGTTCATTTAATTGTTCAATAATGGCAACAGTGGGGAAGTAACGCGAATGGATAGTATCTTTCTGTAAAATGTAGCTAAACTTTAGTCCCTGTTCTACCAGAGAATCCTGTTCGCTATTACAATTGAGCTTATATAATTGAGGTTGAAATATTACTTTGGCAAAGTGTTTGCCATCGCGACATTTTACAAAAAAGCCTGCTTCTTTGCCATTTATATTGTAGTTTTTTTGATAGCCAAAGGAGGGGGCTATTTCCATTTCAAGAAAGAAGGAATCACTGATTTGTTCTTTGTATATTGGCAATATACCTCCTTTTTCTGCACTTAATAATTCCAGATCAAACTTACTATTCACTTTTTTCAGGTTCAGCGATAAATCGAATGTTGTGACATTTCTCTGCTTATTGATGAAGTCAAATCCGTATTGTTCTGTTAATATGATCTGTTTTTGATTTAAGTTTGTATAATGTGCTTTCTGACTTATGAAAGGTGTGTTATGGTCGAAACCGTCTTCGTTAATACTTAAAAACAGGTTACTGGACTGTTCTGATCGTTGTAGAAAAAGTGTATCAGGAAGTGTCTCTTTATTAGTATGGAATGAGTTGGTGTATGACTGGTAACGCGAATTCTCAATAAAAACAGAAACCAGATAGGCTTTTTTAATAAGACAGGAAAAATTACCGGACTCGTCTGTAATCAGATTGATCTTCTTTTCTTCAGAGTGGTCTATATTAAGCTGATATACAGCTTTGGTTTGAATGTTGGTAAACGGAATGGGGTGAGAAGTTTCTGCATCCAGCAATACTCCGCTCCAGACAATATTATAGGATTCCTTTGAACAAGAAAGAAACAGGAATACCGTTGAAAGTATTCCTGTTAATAGTTTTCTATGGAATCCTTTGAGGTTCACATTCTTTTATTCTTTTACCCATCCCGCATAATTGAAGTCGCAATTCGCCCAATTCTTATCGATGGTAATGTAGGTTTCTTTTTGTTTTGTTTTAATCCACTTATCAAGAGTTTCCTGCTGCTTTTTATTTTCAAGCATTAGTTGAAGCATTTGATAGTCATCTTTAATGTTTGCTTTATGTGGATCGGTTTTCTTTTTTAGTTTAACCAGGCAGTATGTCTCTTTTCCTTTAGCCTCGTCCAACATATAAAACGACGGTGAAATATCATCCACATTCATTGTTTGCAGTTGTTTGTTGATGGCAACAGGAATTTGCGACATCTCGAATTTTGCTGTTCCGGTTTGTGGATTTAGCATCAAACCACCACTTGTGCGTGTGTCTTTATCCATCGAAAAACGAAGAGCAGCTTCTTCGAAAGACATGGTGTTGTCCATTATCAAACCACGAATAGTATCCAAATTTGCTTGTGTTTCTTTGCGAGCTGCTTCCGAGACTTTTGGTTTAATCAATATGTGACGACAGTTGATACGTTCTCCTTTACGATCAATCAACTGAATGATATGATATCCGAATTCTGTTTCAACAATTTTGGATACTTTGTTTTTATCCTGCAGGTTAAAAGCCACACTGGCAAACTCAGGTACTAATTGTGCACGCGGCATCCAGCCTAATTCACCACCTCTGGCAGCCGATCCTTTATCTTCAGAATATAATACCGCTAAGGTTGCAAAGTCACGTCCTTCGTTTATTTGACGTTGAAAATCGCGAAGCTGTGTTTTAACTCGGTCAATTTCTTTTTGCTCAATTTTAGGATACAGTACAATTTGTTCCAATTCAAATTGAGTTGGAATCATTGGTAAACTGTCCTTATCAACATTGCGGTAAAATGCTCTGATTTCAGCTGGTGTTACTTTAATGTCTTTGGTAATTTCTCCTTTCATACTTTCAGTAAGCATTTGAGTTCTTACCATTTCCATCTGATCTCGTTTGATCTGAAGCAATGACTTATTGAAGTATTCTTCCAGTTTTTCTTTGCTTCCAATTTGATTGATAAAGTAGTTGACGCGGGCATCAACCTGATTTACTACCTGGTTTTCGCCTACTTCAATACTGTCGAGTTTGGCTTGATTCAGTAATAATTTACTAATCAATTGTTGTTCGAAGATATTACATTTTAAATCGCCGGGGAAGTTTACTCCTTCCATCAGGGCCTGTTCGTACTGATGTTCAATGTCTGATTTCAGAATTGCATTATCACCAACAACAGCAATCACCTCGTCAATAATATTGTTTTGAGCAGTAGAATTAAAAGTAACTAAAATAGAAGCAAACAAGCTAAGTATAATTATTTTTCGCATGTTATCGTTTTTGAAATTCCTTGTTTTAATGAGGGCATATCTATGCCAGTTAAATAGTATAAACAAAGGTGTATTATTGACTTGCAAATATAAAAAAAAGATTAGCTTTTTAACCTTAAAAAGGCGAATTGCAAGATGTTTGTGCTTTTAATAAAATTTAATCGATTTATTATTCAGTCCTTCTTCATACAAATCGGTCTCCAGTTGCTTCAGAAATTCCATTCTTTTTTTATTTATCAGAATAGATTTAATTTTTTCTTCTACATACTCAATCGGAGCCAGATCCGATGGAAGTTTAAAGTCTTTAATCGACAGGAAATACTGATTTAATGAATCGGATGTGTTGTAAATCTTATTGTATTTTACAAACTGATCGGTTCTGCTGATTGGTTCCGGTAATGCCCGGTTAATTTCTTCCATGGGCAACCAATGATCCAAAAATATCTCATACTTCCTAGCATTCTGAAAACAATAAGTTTCCAGTTTTACCAGATCTTCCTGATCTTCTGATCGATAAAGTTTTTCCAGTGTGTTAATGTTCGGAGCTGTTTTAGGAACAATAACGAATGTCCCTTTGATAATTACATCCTCCAGGCGAAAGTTATCCTCCATATCGGTGTAACACTTATTTATTTCATTACCTGTAATAAACGGACTGAATTTCTGTGCCAGTAATTTTTGTTGGTATTGATGAATAAGCAACGATCGACGATATTCTTCAAGGAGCCTTTCAACATCTTTTTCTTTGGGACTAAGGTTCAACTCTGCTTTTTGAAGTAGCAATTCCGACCGAATCCAGCGGTTGATATAATCCTGAACAAAAACAACACTGTCTTCAACAGATAAATGATTAGGAACTGCAGAACCCAGCATACGATATGTTAACTGATGGTCGCCAACCGCAACAAGTGGTCTTGCACCCGGATCATCAGGTGCTGAAGAACACCCGTACATTACACTTAAACTGATGGTTAAAACTAAAGCCAGATATTTTATTGAATATCTCATTATAAATTGTTGAAAAAGATGCTATTGATACAAATATACAATTCTTGGATCGCTTCCGGAATTATTATTTTTTATCTTTTACTACCGATTCGTTGATGACAGGATTGTATTTAGACCTCAGCTTAGCGATCCATTGATCCTCCAATTCTTTTTGATAATCAGATAGAACCTGTCCTCGAACCTCGCTCAATTCACGTTTTGCCAAAGGTTTAAGGTCTCCTATTTTAAGCAGGTATTTAAAATCGCCTTTTATCTTTGATTTAATTCCCCAAACCTGTTGATCAAGCAGTGCATTTTCACCTTTTGTAAAAGAACCTTCTTTAATTGTGCCAAAAGTAGAAATTACATCTTTTAAAGAATCTGTTAATGCAAAGTCAGGAGCAGATATTATCGTCTGAATTTCTTTCAACTCTTTCTTTTTATTGCATTGAATAATGGTTCCTTCAAATCTTTCAGGAAGGATATAGTCATCTTTGTGATTAGCAAAGAAGTTTTCTAATCCTGTAGTATCTTCAGATGCTTTGTTCCAGATTTCTTTTTGACTAATCTCAAAAATCAATAAGCCATCGTGGTATTCGTTCATCAGAAACCTGAATTCAGGATATTTTTCCTCGAGAACACTTTTCTCAAATGCAAGGATTTTTTCTTCAGCACACTCGTTCCAATGATTTTCATACGATTTTTCGTTGATCCTGCTAAGGACAACTTTATGCGATTTCAGATAATCAGCAAAATCTTCGGTGCTTATTTTATTATCAGAAAAACTTGCTAAAGTGTAATCTGTTGATGACATCATCGCAAGCACATCATCACTGTTTTTATCTTTGTTTTCCATGATGATTTTGTAAGCATCTGTCAATGCTTCATCATCCTGGCTGTATGAATATTCTTTCTTCAAACGAGCTATTGTTGCCATTTTACCGGCATATGCACGCTCATCACGTTTGATTTTTTGTTCGATTTCATCTCTGCTTTCGTCAAGGCTTTTCATCGGTTTTTGATCAATGCGTTTGATGATATGCCACCCAAAAGCTGTTTGAATAGGTGCTGAGATCTGACCATTCTCAGTCAATGCAAAAGAAGCTTCTGCGAATTCAGGTACCATACGGCCAGTTGTAAACCATGGTAATTCTCCATTGGTGCTCAATGAATTCTTATCATCCGTATGTTTTTTAACCATTTCTGTAAAGTCAGCACCATTCTGTAATGCCTGATAAATAGAATCGATTGCAGCTTTTTTCTCATCTTTTACATTCTGAGGAGCATTCTGTGGATACATTTTCATGATATGAGCCACTTTTATTTCTCCTTTATTTGGTCTTTTATCTTTTATATAAATAATGTGATAGCCAAAAGATGTACGAACGATGTCTGAAATATGTCCGACTTCGGTATCGTAAGCAGCTTTTTCGAATGGATAAACCATCATAAAGCCGGTAAAGTATCCTAAGTTACCTCCTTTAGCTGAAGATGGGCAATCAGAACTCTTTTTAGCCATCGTTTCAAAGGATGGAAGATCGGTAATTTTAGATTTAATTTCTTTAATCTTGTTATATGCAGCCAGTGTGTCTTCGGGACTTGGTGACTGAGGTAGTTTTACCAGAATGTGATAAGCATTTAGCTCGTATTTGAGATGATCGTATGCTTCTTCAATAACTGCCTCGGTTGCTTTTTTATCTGTCAGATATGGTTTGGCTAATTCATTGCGATAATATTCCAACTCATTTTTGAAGCTGGGAATGGTATCGTAACCCTGGTTCATAGCCTCTAAAACTTTAAGCTTATAGTTGACAAATAATGGAATGTATTCTTCCTTACTAAGCGGATTTTGCGACAGTGAATTGTTTTTGTTATAAATGTAATTAAACTCATCAACACTATATTGATGATCACCAACAACTAACAGATTGTTGTCTTGAGCATTTACAGCTACATAACTTAAGCTTATAAGGGCAATAAATAAAATACGGTAGATTTTACTTTTGTTCATTTTATATACAATTTGGAATTTGAACATCTATAAACTAACGGATGCAAATGTAAAATATTATTGATGGTAATGGATAATAATGAAACTAAAATTTGGTCTCATTATTGTTTTGTAAAAAAAATGATGTCTATAACTTTTTAATAGTAGTTAAATGAATAAAAAAACCTGAACCAATGACGGTCCAGGCTTCAGTAATATGCGTTGTTATTTAATTATCTTGAATAGTTGGGAGCCTCACGGGTGATTGATACATCGTGTGGGTGACTCTCATTCATACCTGCATTGGTAATTTTAGTGAATTTGGCCTGATGAAGATCATCAATGGTTGCAGCACCGCAATATCCCATACCTGCACGTAAACCACCAATTAACTGGTAGATTACTTCGTATAAGGTTCCTTTATAAGGTACACGAGCTGAAATTCCTTCAGGAACTAATTTTTTCACATCGTCCTCTACATCCTGGAAGTAACGGTCTTTCGATCCTTTTTGCATTGCTTCAACAGATCCCATACCTCGGTACGCTTTAAACTTACGACCATTGTAAATAATGGTATCGCCCGGAGACTCGTCAACTCCTGCAAACATGCTACCCGCCATAACAGCATGAGCACCGGCAGCCAAGGCTTTTACAATATCTCCTGAGTAACGCAATCCACCGTCGGCAATAACAGGTACCCCTGTTCCTTCTAATGCTTTGGATACATCATAAATAGCTGATAGCTGAGGAACACCAACACCTGCAATAACACGTGTAGTACAAATAGAACCCGGACCAATACCCACTTTAACTCCATCAGCACCGGCTTTAACCAGATCCAGAGCAGCTTCGGCAGTAGCAATATTACCCACTACTACTTCCAGGTTAGGATAACGTTTTTTTGTTTCGCTAAGAGTCTCTAAGACTCCTTTACTATGTCCGTGAGCAGTATCAATTACAATAGCATCAACGTTTGCCTCAACCAAAGCCTGAATTCGGTCAAATGTATCAGCTGTTACTCCAACACCGGCAGCTACACGTAAACGACCCTTTTCGTCTTTACAGGCAAACGGCTTATCTTTTGCCTTGGTAATATCTTTATAAGTTACCAGTCCAATTAATTTATTGTTGTTATCAACAACTGGTAACTTCTCGATTTTATATTGTTGAAGAATAGCGGCAGCTTTCTCCAGGTCTGTGCTTTGATTGGTGGTAACCAGATTTTCGGTTGTCATCACATCGTCAATCTTACGTGCCATATCCGGCTCAAAACGAAGGTCGCGATTGGTTACAATACCAACAAGGTATCCTGCATTATCAACAACAGGAATACCACCAATTTTATATTCCTTCATTAAATCTAACGCCTGACCAACAGTGCTTCCTTGCAGAATGGTAACAGGATTATAAATCATACCATTTTCAGCACGTTTAACAGTTAATACCTGGCGTGCCTGTTCAGCAATGGTCATGTTTTTGTGAATCACACCAATACCCCCTTCACGTGCAATAGCTATTGCTAATCTGGCTTCAGTTACTGTATCCATTGCGGCAGATACAATAGGTGTGTTAACAACAATATTTCTTGAAAAAAGACCGTTCAATTTTACGTCCCTTGGGAGAACTTGCGAGTAAGCCGGGATGAGTAAAACATCATCAAAGGTTAAACCTTCCGTAACGATTTTATCCTCAGTAAATGACATGGAACCTTGTTTTTGGGATTAAAAAATTTTGGCAAAAGTAGTAAAAAATAGTAGACAAAAACATTGTATAAATGTTAAACTTGGTTTAATAAAATCAAGCAGACCAATTGGTCTAGATGGGGTTTTTCGTTAAAAATGCAGAATTGGTTTTAAATAGTTTATTAAGAAATGTTTTTGAATCTATATTGATATTTCTATTGAACTAAATGATTATAGTAAAAATGTCTGTTTTTATAGTTTTCTTATCCTAGCGCTACATCAAGTAGCATCATGGTAGCAAATCCCAACATGGCACCAATCGTAGATAAATCCGTTTCATTGCCACTCTGAGATTCCGGAATTAATTCTTCTACCACCACAAAAATCATAGCCCCGGCTGCAAACGATAATGCATATGGCAATAATGGAGTAATGCTTAATACCAAATAAGCTCCAATAACTCCTGCAATTGGTTCAACAATACCTGATAACTGTCCATAATTAAATGCTTTTAGTCTTGAAAAACCTTCACGACGCAATGGAATGGAAACAGCAGCTCCTTCCGGAAAGTTTTGCAAGCCTATACCAAAAGCCAACGCCATGGCTCCGGCCAGTATACCTGGTTCTGGAATGTTGGCTAAAGCTCCAAAGGCTACTCCTACAGCTAATCCTTCAGGTATATTGTGTAAGGTAATTGCTAATACTAATAAAACACTTCTTTGCCACGAGGTTTTAATGCCTTCTGCCTTATCTGTTGATAGACCCATGTGTAGGTGAGGTAATATTTTGTCTACCAATAACAGGAATGCACCACCTGAGAGAAAACCAATCACAGCAGGCAACCACGCAATTCCTCCGTTACCTTCTTCCATCTCAATGGCCGGTTTTAGCAGCGACCAAAAGCTGGCTGCAATCATTACACCTGCAGCAAATCCCAACATAGAGTTTAATATCTTTTTATTAATGGATTTGAAAAAGAAAACCATTGAAGCCCCGGCTGCAGTTACTAACCATGTAAAAATGGTAGCAATCAGTGCCAATAAAATTGGATTGTATTCTAAAATAACGTCAAAACTCATTGTTCAATAAATTGTCTGATTCAATAAATAAATTTCATAAAAGTAACGAATAAGGCTCGAAATAATGATGAAGAGAAGCTTCATTTACATTTTTAAAATAGTACTTCGTCCATTGCTATTTCTTATTGACTTCCATTTAGTTCTTCTCATGGCATAACACAGTTCATCGTAATATTCATTGTTTTTAAATACTGTTTTGATAAAGGTTGCTTCTAATTTGAAATTGGATTTTTCTAAAACTCTTTGAGAACCTTTATTGGGTCCAAAAGCTGAAGCATAAAGACGATCGATGTTATAATTTTCAAAAGCAAAATCAATGATATGTTGTAAGGCAAGAGTGGCTATACCTTTTCCCCAAAAAGGTTCGCCAATCCAGTAACCAAGTTCTGCATTTTTACAATGGATATCATCTTTCGGATGTACTCCAATTCCGCCAATGGCTTCTCCATCAAATTCAATAGCAAATATATGTATGGGATCATCCTTTCGCGAAAATTCAATGAATGCCTTTCCATCCTCTTCGGTATAAGGATGCGGAAATTGATTGGTTAAATATTGAGCTACATTAGGATTATTAGCATATTTAACCAGGCTTGGAAGATCACTTTTATCCCAAGGTCTAATTTTTATATTCATAGTTAAAGTCAGGCGTTGATTAGAATTGAGGTTGTTTATTTTAAATGATAAATCTCCATTACATTCTCAAGTAATTTCTCAAAATCGATTTCAAGATCTATCAATTTCCCGGTATGCATATCCCAAACCCAACCATGAACAGTAATGTGACGATCGCGATACCCTCGTTGCACTTCAGCCGTTTTAATAACATTCAGACATTGTTCCTGAACATTTAGTTCCACCAATCTTTTATAACGATCTTCTTCTTCTTTTATAGAATTCAGTTCATCTTTATGCAGACGGTAAACATCGCGGATATTACGCAACCATGGATTTAAAATTCCAAGATCTTCTGATTGCATGGCAGCTTTTACTCCACCGCAGTAGTAGTGACCACAAATTACAATGTGATTTACTTTTAAGTGAACAACAGCATAATCTATAACCGACATGGCACTTAAATCTGTATTTGGTACCATGTTGGCAATATTACGATGAACAAATACTTCACCAGGTTTCATGCCCATTAACTCTTCAGCTGTCACCCGACTGTCGGAGCAACCAATGTAAAGAATATCCGGATTTTGACCTTCCGAAAGATTTTCGAAATATTTTTCATCCATTTTTAATTTTTCCTGCACCCACTCCTGGTTGTTTCTAAATATTTGCTGAATGTCCATCGATACTATTTTGATTTGATTTTTAAATATAATCCCATTCTTTATTACATAAGTAACAAAAAATGAATGAAGGGGTTGAATCAGTTATGAATTAATTATCTACTTACTCTTATTAAGGTGAGTAAGTGAATAAATATCTTTTCTCCGGTCTCTCAGGTTTTTTACACTGCCAAACTGGTTGAGTTCGCGAAGCATACCCAGATCAACATCTGCAATTAATATCATTTCGGTATTGGGTGTTGCTTCTGCTTTTATTCCATTGGTTGGAAAAGAAAAATCACAAGGTGTAAAAACCATGGATTGAGCATATTGAATATCCATGTTATGAACCTTCGGTAAGTTTCCAACACTACCGGCAATGGCTACGTAACATTCGTTTTCAATGGCGCGGGCCTGAGCACAATGACGTACCCGTGAATAACCATTTTGAGTGTCGGTCAGGAAAGGGACGAAGAGTATATCCATTCCTTCATCTGCCAGTAAACGGCCCAGTTCGGGAAATTCAACATCATAACAAATCAATATTCCAATTTTGCCACAATCGGTGTCGTAGGTTGTTAGTTTGTCTCCGCCTTGTAATCCCCACACCTTGGCTTCGTCAGGAGTAACATGAATTTTTTCAAATCGTTCTACACCTCCGTCTCGTTTGCATAGGTATCCAACATTAAATAATTCGTTATCTACTAATTCGGGCATACTGCCTGTGATAATATTTATGTTATAAGAGATGGCCAGCTGCGAGAAACGTTGAACGACAGCACTGGTATATTCAGCCAGTCTTCGAATAGCTTCCGGTTCTGATAAATGATTGAACTCCGACATTAATGGCGCATTGAAGAACTCAGGAAATAAAGCGAAATCTGATCGATAACCAGAAACTGCATCAACAAAATATTCTACTTGCTGCATCACTTCATCCAGATCTTTATACAACCGCATTTGCCACTGAATCAATCCTAATCTTACAATTGTTTTTGTTGTTGTAGCAGTAATGGAGGGCTGTTCGTAATAAATATTGTTCCATTCCAAGAGAACAGCATATTCATTAGATTCTTTATCTCCTTCGAGATATCCTTTAAGAATTTTTTTTGGGTGAAAATCGTTGGACATCTGAAAGTCAAGAACCGGATCGTGGATCTCTTTTTTTCGAACTTTATCAATGTACTCTTTAGGAGTCATTTCATCCGCATGTTTGTAAAAATTCGGAATTCTTCCTCCAAAAACAATGCTTTTAAGGTTTAACTTTTCACATAATTCTTTTCGATAATCGTATAGCCTTCTTCCTAATCTTAATCCTCTGAATTTGGGTCTGATAAAAACATCGATACCATAAAGTACATCGCCTTTGTTGGTGTGTGTACTAAAAGTATAATTACCTGTTATGGCACGATATGTATGGCGGTCATCAAATTTCTTATAGTCAACAATAATGGAGAGAGCGCATCCAGCCAGCTCATTGTCGATTTTTATTGCCACTTGTCCTTCCGGGAATTTTTTTAAGAGGGCTTTTATGTGATCTTCTCGCCAATAAGAGCCCGGCATATTGGAATAGGCTTCAATCATGGCGTTTTTTATGTCTTCGTAGTCTTCTATTTTAAGATATACTAATTCAATATTATCTATAATATCCATAAATGGTTATTTTATTGTTTCTGATCTTTTTTGTCAATATTTACAATGAAACCTTCCGGCTTATAATTCTCAGGGCGATAGCTTTCCGGTATTGTGGTTGTATTGCCATCCCGGGCTGCTCTGTAATGAGGAGATAGTATTTCAATCCCTTTTTCATTACATACGTCCTGAATATTCTGATGAAGGGTTGAGTAGATAACAGCTTGTTTACTAGCTTCATTTGTAAAAGCATTAATCTGGTACGATACATAGAAATCATCGAGGCTGGTTTGAAGTACAAATGGACGTGGTTCGGATAATATCATTTCGGTTTTTAAGGCAGCCTCAATCAATGCTTCGTGCATATTTCTCCACGGAATATCATACCCAATAGTGACAGTTGTGTGAACTATTAAACCATTCTCTTTTGCAATACTGGTGAAATTGGTTGTATTGCCTGTAAGAACAGATGAGTTAGGGATGGTTATCATTTCATTTTTGATGGTTTTTATTCTGGTAACCAGCATCGATTTTTCAACAACATCTCCCGAGACTTCACCTATTTTAATTCGATCGCCAATTTTGAATGGGCGCATATAGGTTATAACCAAACCTGCAATCATATTTGAAATAGCAGATGATGATCCGAGAGAGAATAATATTCCTATAAATACAGAAACTCCTTTGAAAATGGGTGAATCTGATCCAGGCAAGGAAGGAAATATCATGACAAACATAAAAGCATATAATAAAAACCTTATAATACCATATGTTGGCATGGCCCAATCCGCATGAAAGCCTGATATTTTTAATTTTTCTAATTCAATTTCATGAAAAATATATCCCACAAATTTAATCACATAGCGCATCACCAGGTAAATAACCAGTATACTGAATAAGTTTGGGAGGTAATTCCAAACACCCATAATGATACCTTTAAAAGGTGACCAGATTAATTGAAATAAGGCATCTGCCCAATGTCTTGAAAATGGAAAAATGCTAAAAACAATTGGTAATGTGATGTATAGAAGTAGTATGTAAGTAAACCAACGTATTAATTTTATTAATATTTCAATAGTTTTAATCTGCTGCTCAATGGTAAGAAAAGTATAATCTTTATAGGTAAGATTCTTTAGCCACTTTTCCTTTTGCAACATTATCAAATTCATTAATTGGCCGTAACCTTTGCCTATTAACCAGATTATAAACCAGGTGATCGAAATTACCAATATTACAAGTCCAATACGAACCATTATCTTGGCAATCTTATTTTCTTTTTTTGCTTCTATAATAGAAGATCTAATGGAATCTCTTAGTTGATTTGCTAATGTATGCATATCACTTCCATACCATATAGCATCCATTTCTGAGATACTCATTAAAATGGTTTCGCCATAAATTAGATCAAATGAAGTTTCAGAAGAATTTATCAGGATGGAGTCGGGGTTGAAAAAGTCATTGTCGTATAATTGCTCAATTTTTCTATTAATATTCTCAACTCTCTCTCTTGCGGTAAGCGCTCCGAATTTTGAATAGATGTTTAATATAGTATCGTTAAGCGTTCCTATTATAGGGTATCCTTTTGCTGTTTTTCGCAATGAATCGATATGAGCAATCTTTTCCTGTTTGCGTTGTTTATCTGCAAGTTCAATGGTTTTTAACTGATTCAGTAATTCTTCTTTTTCAAGATTGTCGGTTGTTTTAAGTCTGTTTATCTGCTTTTCAAGTTCCAGTTTTTTTAATGAGTCAGTGACTCTTTGTTGTTCCACTTCTTGCAAGCGTTCACTAATATCCAGTAATACATTAAGGTTAATCGTGTCAGATGACTGCTTTGAGCTGTCCTGGCTTAGAGTAATGCTATCAGCTTGTCCGAATGAGAACTGACCAGAAAAGAATAAAAGAACAAAGAAAAAGATGGTTTTGCTCATAACTGCCATTATTAAAAGAATGGTGTATACTATCAGCAACTACTTGATAGGTTAATTAGTTCAATTTGTTAATAAAATATACACAATTGCGCCAAACATTAAAAATATTAGCTATTTAATGGGTGAAATATATGGATTAGTTTCATACACTCTTTCTGATTAGGTCTAATATTTCCACAATTTTTAAAAGTATTATCTAAACGTTCATTGGTGAACATCAATAGTTCATCTTTGAACAGCTATCTTGAAGAAGATTTAATCTTAATGTGCAGTAATTTAGTTAGGTATGATGTTTGGTCTGGTGGTTGTATTGTAGATGATGAAACAAAAAATAATAATATGAGACGGTTAGGATTAATGCTAGGACTAATTTTGCTTACATCAGGCCTTGTTGCCCAGGAGGAAAATATTAAGCAAAAGTTTATTAAGGAAACACGAGTGGAAGCACCTGTGTTTATTGGAGATAATATGGAACAAGATGCAGCTAATTTCAATAGTTATCTGGTTGCAAATTTGAGTTATTTTAAAGATTTGGATTTTGTGAGTGAAGAAGGTGTAGTTGTGGTTGATTTTGTAATAGAGAAGGATGGTACGATTGTAAATGCTAAAGTAACCAATTCGGTTTCAAAATTATTGGATGATGCAGTTCTTACTGTTGTTAATAAAAGTACTAAACAATGGATGGCTGGCAAGATTAACGGAATAGCAACATCGATGGATAAAACTATCTATGTGAAGTTTGATTTGCCAGGTAATGAATCTCATGTGGATATGGCCAGAAATAATTTAAACATGGCGATAAAGCAAATTATTCTGGTTGATGCAATTGACGGAAATTTATATTTGTCCGAGAAACAGAAAACAAAAAAAATAAACAGAAAATTAAAGGTGGCTGATTACTATTTGAGTCATGCTGAACAATTTAAACCGGATGATTTATCAATTCTGTTCTGGCAGGCAAGAATATGTGAGTTGCAGGGAAATGAAAAAATGATGAATGATATTTTAAATCGATATGTGGAATTGGCTGAAGCAAAAACATTTGAAGACCAGTTGTTAAAAGATAATCAGCTGGCTGTAGTTCATCTGTAATCGGGTTAAAGTTTAATAAAGAGTAAAAGCAGAAGATTCTTCTGCTTTTTTTATTTTCTGATTACAGTGTTTATCCATTAAAAATAATTTTCTGCTTATTTTTAACGGTTCGTGATTTTAAGATTCTATTCTTTTATGAAACTATTACTCAGTCTGTTGTTTCTTTTTATAGTATTTGTTGGGCTTGAAGCGCAACGAAATCAACCTGTTAGGCAAAATGTTTCTCTGGATTCTATCATTCTTAGTGACCCTTTTATTTTGACCGATCATACCTCTCAAATGTATTATATGACCGGCACAGGTGGTCGTTTATGGAAAAGTACAGATTTAAAATTATGGGAGGGTCCTTTTAAGATTGCCAAAACAGACCCGCATTCCTGGATGGGACCTAAACCAATGATTTGGGCAGCAGAATTGTTTCATTATAAAAAGAAGTATTATTACTTCGCTACTTTTACAAATCGGGATGTGAAAATCGATACGGTTGCGGGTAATGTCATTGAAAGGCGGGCTTCACACATACTGGTTAGTGACAAACCCGATGGTCCTTATGTACCAATGAAGGATTCCATTTATCTTTCTGCAGATATTCCAACTTTAGACGGAGCTTTCTGGGTTGATACTGATGATAAGCCTTATATGATTTATTGTGGTGAATGGTTGAAGAATTGGAATGGAACAATGGAGAAAATTGAATTGAAGCCCGATTTGAGCGGATCATTGGGGAGTGGTTCAGTTCTTTTTAGAGCCAGTGATTCACCCTGGAGCAGAGAAAAGAATAGTAATGGCGATATAACGTTTAATAAAGTTACTGATGGTCCATTTGTTTTTCGAACAAAAACAGGTCGCTTAGGAATGATTTGGACCAGTTGGGTTTATGACGTTTATACGCAGGGAGTAGCCTACTCTGAAAGTGGTACGCTTGATGGGCCCTGGGTTCAGGAAGAAAAACCCATAACCCCTCCTAATTTCGGACATGGAATGTTATTTCAGACTCTGGAAGGTAAATGGCTGATGTCGGTTCATAGTCATAAAGTAGTGAATGGAAGATATGTCAGAGTCCCACATCTGTTCGAAGTTGATTTATCAGGAGATCAACTGATCGTTGGAGATATTTATAAACCTTAAATAGCTAGTAGAATGAAAAACTTAACTTTTATCCTTATTCTAATTTCAATGATCTTATCAAATGAGTTTTGTGAGGCTCAGGATTGGCCTAATCTGGAACGATTTAAAACTGAAAATGAAAAGTTAGATCCGCCGGCAAAAAAAGAAAAGAGGGTGGTGTTTATGGGTAATTCTATAACCCAGGGGTGGAGTTTTCATAATCCTGAGTTTTTTGAAGGAAAGCCATACATCAATCGGGGGATTGGAGGGCAAACCACACCGCAAATGCTTATTAGATTCAGAGCTGATGTGATAGATCTGAAACCCAAAGTTGTAGTGATACTGGCCGGAACGAATGATATAGCAGGTAATACAGGACCATCCACATTGGATATGATAATGGATAACATAAAGTCGATGGCTGAATTGGCAAAAGCAAATAAAATAAAAGTGGTGCTTTGTTCAGTTTTGCCAGCTTTTGAATATGCCTGGAGCCCTGGAAAGGAGCCTGCCGAAAAAATATTTGAGTTAAATACTATGATTAAAGAATATGCCGAAGCTAATAAGATGGTGTATCTCGATTATTATTCTAAAATGGTGGATGAAAAGAAAGGATTGAAAAGTGAGTTGACAGATGATGGTGTGCATCCAACAAAAGCAGGTTATAAAATAATGGGACCTTTGGCTGAAGAAGCCATTAAAAAAGCCTTGTAATAATAGTAACAGCATTGAAAAGCTCCTTTTGAAATATCTCGGAAGGAGCTTTTTATTTAAATATTCTTATAGATCAGATTCTTTTCCCTTAAT
This sequence comes from Carboxylicivirga caseinilyticus, assembly GCF_050589785.1. Lineage (NCBI taxonomy): Bacteria > Pseudomonadati > Bacteroidota > Bacteroidia > Marinilabiliales > Marinilabiliaceae > Carboxylicivirga > Carboxylicivirga caseinilyticus. The sequence continues at coordinate 35,750 of NZ_JBNGOX010000044.1, forward strand.
AAACGCAGGAAATGATGATTAAGAGAGTCTATCTAATAAATCCTTCATCAGCTACTTCCAAATTGCTTACAAGAATTTTAATTAGACAAAAATGGAGAAACAAGGAAAAATGTCTTTGAACAAGATCATGCGTGCATTACATCGCGACATCGGATTCCTCGTAATTGGGATGACACTTATTTATGCAATCAGTGGGGTGGTTTTAATTTATCGCGATACTAATTTCTTAAAATCAGAGAAGATTATTGAGAAGCAACTGGAGCCGGGAATCTCGGAATCAGATCTGGGTAAGGAATTGCATATGCGAAGATTTAAGATAGAAAAAACAGAAGGAGATATCATTGTTTTTAATGGAGATGGAACCTATAATAAATCAACTGGTCTGGCAACATATTCCGAAAATTCTTTACCCGGGTGGATTAATACTTTAAATGGTTTTCATAAGACTTCGAGCAAAAGCATTGTGCACTGGTTTGGATTAATTTATGGAATTTGTCTGTTCTTTTTGGCCATATCTTCTTTTTGGATGTTTAAAGTCAGTTCACGACTTTTTAAAAGAGGAATGATTTTTACAGCTGTGGGGCTGGTTATTGCTGTTATTCTTTTATTTTTATAAAACATTACAGTGGCATGAATAGTGTTTTCATGTCACTTGTTTATGTACTTTCTGATTTATTTATCCTTTTGTAATTTGTGTTGATAAGTGAGTTCTGATTAATTGGAGCTAACAAAATTTCTGATGTTGATAATTTTTTTAAATTATATCAATCGTTCAGATTAACTTTATCCTCACAAATGGACATCTTTCATCATATATTAAAACAATATTGGGGTTATACGCAATTCAGGCCTTTGCAGGAAGATATTATCCGTTCGGTAGCATCAGGTAAAGATACACTGGGTTTGATGCCAACCGGAGGAGGTAAGTCTTTGACTTTTCAGGTTCCCGGTTTAGCCAAAGAGGGAATTTGCCTGGTGGTAACACCGCTCATTGCTCTGATGAAAGATCAGGTTGAGAACCTGCGGCGTCGCGATGTGAAGGCAGCCGCCATTCATTCGGGTTTAACACGCGACGAAATAAACACGATCCTTGAAAATTGCATTTTTGGCGGAACCAAGTTTTTGTATCTCTCGCCTGAACGCATCGGAACCGAGCTTTTTCTCGAAAAATTACCGCACATGCAGGTGTCAATGCTGGCCATTGATGAGGCACATTGTATTTCGCAATGGGGTTATGATTTTCGACCATCTTATCTGAAAATAGCAGAGATCAGAGAGCATTTGCCTGGCGTTCCGATACTGGCATTAACAGCTACAGCCACACCTGAAGTTGTAAAAGATATTCAGCAGAAACTGCATTTTAAGGAAGAAAATGTTTTTGAAAAGAGCTTCAAACGCGATAACCTGGCTTATGTAGTTCGTTATGCTGAAGATAAGGAAGAGCAATTGCTGATGGTATTGAAAAAAGTGCCTGGTAGTGCAGTGGTTTATGTTCGTAACCGTAAGAAAACGAAGGAATATGCCGAGTTGTTATTAAAAAACGGTATTTCGGCATCTTCATTTCATGCAGGTATGCCTCAGGAAGTAAAGGATCAGAGGCAAAAACAATGGACCAATGGTGAGATTCGGGTAATGGTGTCGACTAATGCTTTTGGTATGGGCATTGATAAACCGGATGTGCGATTGGTTGTGCATATGGATGCTCCTGATTCTCTTGAAGCCTATTTTCAGGAAGCCGGTAGAGCAGGTCGGGATGAGAAAAAAGCTTATGCTTTATTACTTTGGTCTAACAATGATAAAGCTCGTCTGAAAAGAAGTATACCCATATCATTTCCCGAAAAAGAAACCGTTATAAATGTATACAAAGCTTTGGGTAACTTCTTTCAATTGGCTGTGGGGAGTGGATTTGGTATGGTTTACGACTTTGATATGGGATTATTCTGCAGCACTTATAAACTAAATGTAATGGTTGTTTTTAACAGCCTCAAAATATTGCAGCGGGCTGGTTATATCGAATTTACGGAAGAGCTTAACCTATCATCGAAAGTAATATTCATAATGCGTCGTGATGAGTTGTATAAATTTCAGGTAGCTAACGAAGTTTATGATAATTTTATTAAACTTTTGCTTCGTTCTTATACAGGATTATTTACCGAATACGTTTCAATTAATGAAGAGGTCTTAGCAAAGCGTATGAATGTTACCCGACAAAAAATTTACGAGTACCTGGTAACTTTATCTAAGCTGAAAGTCATCAAATTTATACCACAACGAAAAACACCATTGATTACCTATACAACCTCACGCGAAGACGATAAGTATATCGAATTGCGTAAAGAGGTCTATCAGGATAGAAAGGCACGGTATGAAGATCGTATACAAAGTGTGATTGAATACGGAAGTACGAATCATATCTGCCGCAGTAAGTTGTTGTTAAGTTATTTTGGACAGAAGAATATTGAGAATTGTGGCCATTGTGATGTTTGCCAGCAAATGAAGAAAACAGAATTGTCGGTTAAAGACTTTGACGAAATAGAGCGGCTGGTTAAAAAGCAGTTAAAAAATCAAGCTATGACTCTCAATCAGTTATCTGTCAATTTGAAGATTGATGACGATAACTTAATGAAAGTAATTCGTTGGCTCGAAGAATATGAAGTGATTGGTGAAAATGAGCAGGGCGAGTATGAGTGGTGGCGCAATTGAAAAGTATTGTCGGCAATCAGTTAACTTAAGGTATACATTGTAATCGTTACAAAAAAATTCATTAATCACTCATCATTAACCATTACTTCTTATTGTGCTCAACTAAAAGCAATCAGTCATTAGGTATTAGCTTTTACTTATCATGCACTCTGCTTTTTTTTTCTTACTTTTGCTCAACAATAAAAAGTTTTCAGAACGTAGCGCGGGAGTTTATTATCACATTATGGAAGAGCCATTAAAGCATGTAGTCTATTCAAAAAATGTAATTGAATTTGTGACGGTAGCAAAAGAGTTTTGCGATTTTCTGGAAAGTGCCGAACAATATCCTCGAAGAGAATTTATTACAATTGCCACCCGCATCATTCCTCTTTTGTATTTAAAAGCAAGCATGTTGCCCAAGTTAGATGCCGAAATGGAAGATGAACTTGAAAAGACAGTGGATGAGATGACTTATGCTCATATTCAAAATAAACTTGAATTACTGATGGGACGCTTTAATGATTACCTTGAAGTATTTAATCAGGATATGCAGCGAAGTGATACTCCTGTTATTTCATACATTGCCGAAGACTTGGCAGATGTTTATCAGGATTTAAAAGATTTTATTTCAGCCTACCGGATTGGTGTTACTGAGATAATGAATGATGCTGTATCGGTGGTTCAGAGTAACTTCGAACTCTACTGGGGTCAAAAGGCTGTAAATACCTTGCGGGCACTTCATGCTCTGCTATACGGTGAGGATGAACTGGATGAGGAAGAAGGGGAAGAAGAAGTAAAAGAGGAAAAAAGAAAAGAATCATGGTTCGATCGTTTCCAGAAAGAATGGTCGGATGACGATGAAGAACTTAGCTAAAACAACATTTGAATGCAGAAATCCATTTCGAAGGAGGCATTGAGCGAGTTGCCATTACAGCATTTTGAAGGTGATGTAATGGTGGTTGAAGATGAAACAAGAATTGATGAACTGGTGCATGAATTGGAACAATATTCAGTCATTGGTTTTGATACCGAAACAAAGCCTTCGTTTCAGAAAGGTAAGGTAAACAAAGTGTCGTTGTTGCAGTTTGCAACTACCGAGAAGGGATATCTGTTTAGATTAAATAAAACAGGTATGCATCCGGCATTAATCAGGTTAATGGAAAATCCGGATATAGCTAAAGTAGGAGTAGGAATTAGAGATGATATCAGGGGCTTGCAACGATTAATACCATTTAAACATGCTGGTTTTGTTGAGTTGCAGGATTATGTGAAGCAAGTAGGCATTGAAGATACCAGCTTACGTAAATTAGCTGGCTTATTGCTTCATTTCAGAGTGAGCAAACGTCAGCGTTTATCTAACTGGGAAGCTCCGCATTTGTCAACCAGTCAGGTTATTTATGCTGCCACTGATGCATGGGTTGCCATTGAACTTTATAACAAGCTAACGACCTTGTTTCCAAAGAAAGAAGTACAAACATTAAGCATTTAATAATATATGGCAAAGTTGCCAAAGTTAGTTTTAAAACCCGGTAAGGAGCAGAGCTTAAGTCGCTTTCATCCTTGGGTGTTTTCAGGAGCCATTAAAAAAATTAAAGGTGACTTGGTTGAGGGCGATCTGGTAGAAGTGCTTGATCATAACGAGAACTTTCTGGCCATTGGTCATTCCATCATAGGATCAATTTCTGTTCGAATACTAACTTTTAATCAGGAAGAGATTAATTATGATTTCTGGAAAAATAAAATTCAGAATGCATTTGATTTAAGAATGTCGGTTGGATTGATTGATAATCCTGATACCAATGCTTTTCGTTTGGTTCATGCCGAAGGTGATTATCTGCCGGGACTAATTATCGACTTCTACAATGGTACTGCCGTGGTGCAGATGCATACAGTGGGTATGTACCGCATTGAAGAAACCATTCTTCAGGCATTAAAAGAAGTGATGGGTGATCGGTTAAAATCGGTTTTTAGTAAATCGGAAGGTACATTACCATATAAAGCTCATGTAACTGCTGTTAACAGATATGTTTTTGGTACTAAAACAGAGAAGATTGCCCTTGAGAACGGATTGAAGTTTCATGTGGATTGGGAAAAAGGACAGAAAACAGGCTTTTTTGTCGATCAGCGTAATAACCGTGCATTACTTGAGAAGTATAGTAAAGGACGTGAAGTACTAAATATGTTCTGTTATACCGGAGGCTTTTCTTTTTATGCCATGCGTGGTGGTGCCAAGCTGGTGCATTCAGTTGATAGTTCAGAGCGTGCCATTTACATTACCAATAATAACGTAGAGTTAAACTTCCCTGACGATAAACGTCATCAGGCATATGCCGAAGATGCATTTAAGTTTTTGGGAGGTATAAAAGATAAATATGATCTGATAATTCTTGATCCGCCGGCATTTGCCAAGCATCAGAATGTGGTGAAGAATGCCATTCAGGGCTATCGAAGATTAAATGCAAAAGCCATTGAACAGATTCGTTCAGGAGGTATTATTTTTACTTTTTCGTGCTCACAGGTTATCAGTAAAGAACAATTCCGAACCATGGTTTTCTCAGCAGCAGCAAAGGCTAATCGGAAAGTTCGTATATTGCAACAACTAACTCAGCCTGCCGATCATCCGGTGGATATCTATCATCCGGAAGGAGAATACCTGAAAGGTTTGGTGATTTATGTAGAATAGACTTAGTAATACGATACCATTGAAATTTAAAGAATTCAATTTTGCCGATGAGTTGCTTGATGGTTTACAAGCCATGCGTTTTGAGAAAGCAACTCCTGTTCAGGAAAAGACTATACCTGTGATCAAAGAAGGAAATGATTTGATTGCCTGTGCTCAAACGGGAACAGGTAAAACAGCAGCATATCTTCTTCCGGTACTGGATAAATTGGTTCGTAACGGACATAATAAAATCAATGCTTTGATTTTGGTGCCGACTCGCGAGCTGGCTATCCAGATTGATCAACAAATGGAAGGGTTTGGTTATTTTCTGGATATTTCATCTACAGCTATTTACGGAGGTAATGATAAGGAAGAATGGAATCGTCAGAAGAATGCTTTAACAACCGGGGCTGATATTGTGATAGCCACTCCGGGACGTTTGATACAGCACCTGAGTATGGGATACGTCAATATGTCAACCTTGCAGCACCTTATCCTGGATGAGGCGGACCGTATGCTTGATATGGGATTCTTTGATGATATTATGCAGGTTGTAACCCATCTTCCAAAAGAAAGGCAAACATTGATGTTTTCTGCCACCATGCCTCCTAAAATAAGAGAGTTGGCAAAAAATATTTTGATTAATCCGGAAGAAGTGAATATCTCCATCAGTAAACCGGCAGAAGGAATATTACAGGCGGCTTACATGGTTTATGATACTCAAAAAATTCCATTGCTTAATGGATTATTGAAAGATAAAGACCTCCCAAGCATCATTATTTTTTCATCCACCAAGGTAAAGGTGAAAGAGATAGCCCGTTCGCTTTTAAACAATGGGTTTAACGCCAAAGCCATTCACTCAGATCTTGAACAGGCCGAACGGGAGGATGTATTACGTGAATTCCGTAACCGTAATGTTCAGATATTGGTTGCTACAGATATTATAGCTCGTGGAATTGATATAGAAAAGATTGATTTGGTTATTAACTTTGATGTGCCACGCGATGCTGAGGATTATGTGCACCGTGTAGGAAGAACAGCAAGGGCTGCCACTCAGGGAGTAGCAATAACCTTAATTAATGAGAAGGAAATTCTCGAGTTTTACCGTATTGAGCAATTGATAGAGACCAATATTTATAAAATACCATTGCCACCCGATTTGGGAGAAGCACCCCTTTATAATCCGGAGGATCTTAAAAAGGGCAGGAAGAGAAAAGGTGGTTATAAAGGGAACAAGAAAAATAACTTCAAAAAGAAGGATAACAAGAAATAATCCTTTAAAAGAACGTTTTTATTGAAGCATACATATTTTGCCTGCTCTAACCAGTTCAGGCAATTTTTGTGTTTAAATCTAAATATATCGTACCATGCAAAATTTGTTTGTTGACATTATATCCAAAGAGCTAAATCTGGCAACCCGTGGCGTGACCAACGTTTTATCCCTGCTTGATGAAGGAGCAACCATTCCTTTCATCAGCCGTTATCGAAAAGAAATGACTGGAAGCATGGATGAGGTTCAGGTTGGTTCAGTAAAGGAACGTTATGAAAAGCTTCAGGAGATTGAGAAACGAAAAGAAACCATTCTCAAGTCGATGGAAGAGCAAGGAGTGTTAACAGAAGAATTAAAAGCAAAAATAAAAGCTACTTATAATCTCACTGAGCTGGAAGATATTTACCTTCCTTATAAGCCAAAACGTAAGACCCGTGCAGTTATGGCTCGTGAAAAAGGACTGGAGCCATTAGCTAAAATCATCATGAAACAACACGAACGTGATGTGGAAGGGCGTGCAGCTGCTTTTGTTAAAGCTGATGTGCCAACAGTAGAAGATGCATTGCAAGGAGCACGTGATATTATAGCAGAATGGATTAATGAGCATAAAGTGGGACGTGAGATTGTTCGTTCTGTTTTCGAGAAAGAGGCTGTTATTTCATCTAAGGTGGTGAAAGGTAAAGAAGAGGAAGCTGCAAAATATAAAGATTACTTTGAGTGGTCTGAACCGTTGAAGAAATGTCCTTCGCATCGTTACCTGGCAATGCGTCGTGGTGAGAAAGAAGGTTATCTGAAACTCACAATCGCACCGGATGCTGAAAATGCTATGGAACGATTGGATCGTTACTTTGTGAAAAGTGATACTGATTCGGCTGCTCAGGTGCAGGATGCAGTTACAGATGCTTATAAGCGTTTATTGGCTCCGTCTATCGAAACAGAATTCTCAAATCTGTTTAAGGAGAAATCAGATGATGAAGCAATAAAAGTATTTGCTGATAACCTGAGACAATTATTGTTGGCATCTCCATTGGGGCAGAAGCGTGTGCTGGCCTTAGATCCCGGATACAGAACCGGATGTAAGGTGGTATGTCTCGATCAGTATGGAGATTTGTTGGAGAATGCCACCATTTATCCACACCCACCTCAAAATGAATATCAAAAATCAAAGGATCTGATCTTAAAGCTGGCAGATAAGCATAAGATAGAAGCCATAGCAATTGGTAATGGCACTGCATCGCGCGAAACAGAAGCTTTTGCAAAAGGCCTTAATTTTACTCAAAAAGTAGATGTTTTTGTGGTTAGTGAAGATGGTGCATCGGTTTATTCTGCAGGTAAAGTCGCTCGCGAGGAGTTTCCTGACTACGATGTAACCGTGCGTGGAGCTGTTTCAATTGGTCGTCGATTGATGGATCCGCTTGCCGAATTGGTGAAGATTGATCCTAAGTCTATTGGTGTTGGACAATATCAGCACGATGTAGATCAGTCTCAGTTAAAGAAGTCATTGGATACGGTTGTTGAATCGTGTGTAAACTCGGTGGGTGTTAACCTGAATACAGCCAGTAAGCATTTACTGACTTATGTATCCGGGTTAGGTCCTCAACTGGCACAGAACATTGTTGATTATCGATCAGCCAACGGGGCTTTCGATTCTCGTGATGAGTTAAAGAAAGTGCCTCGTTTGGGAGCAAAAGCTTTTGAGCAAAGTGCTGGTTTTCTTCGTATCGCATCAACTAAAAATCCATTGGACAATACGGCTGTTCATCCCGAATCGTACCCGTTGGTAAAAGCTATGGCCAAGGACTTAAATTGTGAAGTGGCTGATCTGATTAAGGATAAAACACTGCGCAGTAAAATTGATTTAAAGCGGTATGCAAATGATAAAGTAGGTTTACCAACTTTAAATGATATTATGCAGGAGCTGGATAAACCGGGACGAGATCCACGGGCAGCTATCAAGGCATTTTCATTTGCTGAAGGAATTTATTCGATTGATGATTTGCATGAAGGAATGGAGTTGCCGGGTCTAGTAACCAACATAACCAAGTTTGGTGCTTTTGTTGATGTTGGTGTGAAGCAGGATGGATTAGTACATATTTCACAATTGTCAAATCAATATGTGAGTGATCCTTCACAGGTGGTTAAGCTTCAACAGCAGGTGAAAGTAAGAGTGCTGGAAGTTGATCGTCAGCGAAAAAGAATTCAGCTATCTATGAAAGGTTTGAATTAAGTAATTTCTTTTCAACAGGATTTTTTATGGAAGGGAAGGCAATAGAAAAAGTGCTTCCTTTCCCTTGTTCACTTTCAACGTCGATATTTGCTGCCATCATAGATGCCAGGTCTTTACAAAGAAATAATCCAAGTCCGGTACCTGGCTCATTTTGTGTGCCACGGGTAGATATTTTTTGCCCTGGATCAAATATCATGCTAACGTGTTCAGGGCTCATACCAATTCCTTCATCACTGATCTCGATATAAATCATATCGTTTTTTTCGCGCGTACTTATTTTTATTGAGCCATCGACATATGAAAACTTTACTGCATTGGAAATCAGATTTCTTAAAATAGTATTTAAGATGTCCTCATCAGCAATAATTTGCATGTTTGGATTAATAAATGTGTGGATGCGTATGCGTTTATGGTTGATATTGTTATGGAGATGACCAAGGGCATTGTTAACGACATCCATAATGTAAATAGCGTGCGTTCGAGGTTTAATCATATTATTTTGCTGCCTCGACCAATCAAGAATATTCTCAAGTAATTCTAAACCCTGATGTGATGATCGTTTAATAGACTTAAGGATAGAGATAATATCTTCGTTGTTATATGATTTAAAATCTGCTAAAAGAAGATCTACAATTGATGTTTGAGCGGCAAAAGGAGATTTCAAATCGTGACCGATAATACTGAATAATTTGTTTTTTATTTCTATCGCTTCTTCAAGGCTTTTCTTTTGTTCTTCAATGGTTTCCTGATGTTCTTCCAGTTTTTTATTAAGGATTTTTTCCTTCCTTAACTGAAAGAGAGTCATTTCGTTTTTTTGCTTTTCCAAAGCCAGGTCGATCTTAACAGAATTCTGTTGTTCTATTGAAACCAGTTGCTTGCTTACTAATCTTTTAATCATCTCAGGTACTCCTAATAAGAAATACCCCATTAGTAATAAGTAAGTGCTCTTGTACACTTGTCCTGCCCAATCTGCTGAAGCAACTTGTTCAAGCAACTCAGGAGAGATATGGGGCGATCGTAAAAAGTAAATAAGGTTAAAGCAGAAAATTGAATACAATGTTGAAAAGATCACTAATCTTCCATCGTACCGTAAAACAGCCAGTAAAATTAATACAGGATACAGAAATACTGAAGCTGCTGTGGTTACTGCAATTGGTTGAAAATAATAGGAATAGTTAAATATGTGTAATGATAATATTGAGATGTCAAATGTTGCAGATAAAAACCGAATCCAGGTAGCGCTGCCAAATCTCTTTAATAAGAAATTGAGAGCTGCATTGTAAAAAATGTAAACACTCGAAAGCAGCAATGAGATGAGAGCTCTTTCTTCATATCCTTCCAGATAAATGTAGCTTACAAAAAACAGAATTACAATTATAAGAAACCAGCGAAAGTGGATAACTTTTTGTTCTCCCCAAACGGCATCATCTTTAAAAAGACTTCGGAACTGTTGTGTGTTAGGTTTTTGCATTTCAGGTATTAGAAATTCAAATATAAGGGATTTGATTTTTTTAAGTATCCTTAATACCTCATTTTTTTATGAGAGATAAAAAGAAATAGATAAGAATGATGAAAAATATCGTTAAAATAAAGGTCAATCGAATAAAAATTTGTTTTTTAGCATAACCTGAAAAAATCCGAATTAAATTTTCGTTAATTCAAAAGCCCGAATTTTATGCAAGAGCTGAATAATTTTCTACAATTAATTGATTCTTATATTGGAAGCCATTATTGGTTCGTTTGGTTATTATTAGGAACCGGACTATTCTTTACAATCTATCTTAAATTTCCTCAAATCAGGTATTTTAAATATGCTTTACGCATCGTTAGAGGGAAATATGATAAAGAAGGTGATGAAGGAGATACATCACATTTCCAGGCTTTAACAACGGCTCTCTCCGGAACGGTTGGAACTGGGAATATTGCAGGAGTTGCTTTGGCGGTTCACTTAGGTGGTCCGGCAGCACTTTTCTGGATGTTAGTTACCGCCATGATAGGTATGACAACAAAGTTTGTGGAAGTAACACTTTCTCATAAATACAGAGAAAAGGCTGCCGATGGATCGATTGCTGGAGGACCAATGTATTTTATGCGGGAACGTCTGAATATTAAAATGCCTTCTGGTAAACTCATTAAAACTGGAAAATGGATTGCCGCCATATTTGCATTTGCAACAGTGCTGTCTTCATTTGGTACCGGTAGTTTACCGCAGGTCAACAGTATTTCCAATTCAATATTTGCTACGTTTGGTTTACCTCATGTAATTACTGGTTTCGTTCTTGCTATTTTGTTGGGATTTGTAATCATTGGAGGTATAAAACGAATTGCTAAAGTAACATCGCGGCTGGTGCCTGCGATGGCTCTTATTTATTTTATTGGAGCCATTTCAGTTATTGGTATGAATTATGAAAATATCTGGCCTTCGATTCAAGCTATTTTTGCTGATATTTTTACCGGATCATCTGCTACGGGAGGATTTCTGGGGGCAACTTTGGCATTTGCTTTTAATCGTGGAGTTAATCGTGGTTTATTCTCAAATGAAGCCGGGCAGGGGTCTGCACCAATAGCTCATGCTGCAGCACGTGCTCATGAACCGGTTTCTGAAGGTATGGTAGCCTTGCTTGAACCGTTTATTGATACCATTATTATTTGTACGTTAACAGGTCTTACGTTACTTGCTTCAGGAGTTTGGAACGAGAAGCTTGATAATCGTTTTCAGATGGCAGATTTGCAAGTTATTCAAGGTGCTGAGTATGATGACACAACTCCGGAAGGAAGATTGGCGTTGGCTAATCATATCAAAGGAGAGGAAACATTGCCTTTGTTTACAGGCAATATGGAAGTGGCAAATGGTGAGATTACCTCTGATGTTCAACTGATTCATGCCCGATCGTTAGCAGAAGGTGTGGTTATTAAGAAGGGTAAGAAACCATATACTGGTAGCATAGAAGTTAACGATGGAGTTGTGACCTTACAGGAAGAGGAAATGGGATTGATTGACCGCATTAAAGCGCAATTTTCAACAGATGATAATAATAAAAAAATTGTTTTCGAAGGTAAATCTCTCTTACATAGTGCGCCTCTAACAACAGTTGCCTTTACCAGGGGGTGGTTTGGTTCGTGGGGAAAATATATTGTTTCAATTGGCTTGTTGTTATTTGCTTTTTCTACCGCTATTTCATGGTCGTATTATGGAGATAGGGCCATCACATATCTTTGGGGATCAAAAGCTGTCATTTGGTATCATTTAATTTATGTTATTGGTTTCTTCCTAGCTTCATTTGTTGATACTACTATTATATGGACATTATCTGGTATTACCATTGCTTTGATGACAATTCCCAACCTAATTGGTTTACTTATTTTACATCGGGAAATGAAAAGTGAGGTCAAGTCTTTTTGGTCAGAATATAAAGATCGTTTCCCTGACGAAAAAGGAGTGCCTGTTGATTAACGAAATAAGTAATGACGTCATACATTGTAATTTTTCTTTTTGTTGTTGGGATAATTATTGGTCGACAACTTAAAGACAAGGAAAAGACAAGAAAGAAAGTGGATAAATCTGTTACATACGCAGTTTATCTGCTTCTGTTTTTGCTTGGAATTTCAGTGGGAATCAATGACGATATCATTCAGAATTTTTCGAGGATTGGCTATAAAGCTTTGTTATTAACATTTGGCGCAGTTGCCGGAAGTGTATTGCTTGCCAAGTTGGTATATGTTTTTTTCTTTAAGAGATATCAGGATAAGTAATTGGTAATGAAAGGCAGCTTAATCATATTGAGTTTTTTCGGAATTGGGTTATTGGGAGGATATTTTGACTTATTTCCAAACTGGTTATTGAATGATGATCTGACTACTTACGCCTTGTATGTTTTAATGCTTTTGGTGGGTATTAGTATTGGTAGTGACAAAGGGGCTTTTTCTGTGTTAAGGAAAATGAATTTTAAGGTTGTACTGGTTCCACTTACTGTGATTTTTGGCAGCCTGGCAGGTACAGCTGTGGTGGCATTATTTTTAAATGATATTACCATTCAGCAGGCTATGGCCGTAGGATCCGGGTTTGGCTATTATTCATTATCCAGCATATTTATCAGTAAAATAAGTGGGCAGGAGTTAGGGGTTATTGCTCTCCTTTCAAATATTTTTCGCGAAATATTTACGCTTCTGGCGGTTCCTCTTTTGGTGCGTTTTTTTGGAAAGCTTGCCGGAATAGCTTCCGGTGGAGCAACATCTATGGATACAACATTGCCGGTTATCGTAAAATTTACAGGTAAGGATTATGGTATCATTGCCATCTTTAGTGGTATTATCTTAACCGTACTGGTTCCTGTATTGGTGACACTTATCCTTGAGTTTTAATAGAAATTTTCAAAAACTTTACTGTTTTTAAGTGATATTAAATTCATGTAATTCAATGTTATATGGAATACTGATGTTAAATATTCGGTATGAGATTGTATGCTGCTTCGTTTTTGGTGCAACCTTCATTTATTTTATGTGACTTTGATAAATGAATAAAAGAAAAGCACAATTAATACCTAATTAATCTAAAATGATCAATCGTATCTTACCCTTTCTAATCCTGTTCCTTTTTACGAACTCTGTTTTTGCTGAGGAGGATCCTGTAGTAAAAGATTTAATAACAATAAGTGGTACCATCAAAGATGCTAAAACTGGTGAGGCTCTTATTGGTGCAACTGTTTATATTGAAGAAACCAAAAGTGGTAATATTTCCAATTTGTATGGATTCTATTCAATTTCATTGCCTGCCGGTAACTATCATCTGGTATTTGCATATCTGGGTTATGATCCTTATGAAGTAGAATTTACTTTGTCTGAAAATAGAGTGATGAATATTGATTTACAACCATCATCCGAATCAATTGAAGAGATTGTAGTGACTTCGGAGAAAAAAGATGCCAACGTGCGGGAACCTCAAATGGGAGTTGAGAAGCTGAAAAGTAAAACGATAAAAAACGTTCCTGTTTTGATGGGTGAGACGGACCTGGTTAAGGTCATTCAGCTATTGCCGGGAGTATCTCCGGCCAGCGAAGGGTCCAGTGGATTTAGTGTTCGTGGAGGTAATCCCGATCAGAATCTGATTCTGTTAGATGAGGCAAGTGTGTATAATGCCGGGCATTTAATGGGTTTTTTCTCGGTGTTTAATAATGATGCGATTAAGGATGTAAAGTTATATAAAGGCGATATACCAGCCAGTAATGGTGGCCGTTTGGCATCATTGCTTGATATCAGAATGAAAGACGGAAATTCAAAGAAGTTTTCCGGTACGGGTGGTATAGGAACCATTTCGTCACGATTAACACTGGAAGGCCCGATTGTTGAAGATAAAACATCCTTTATTGTTAGTGGACGTCGTACTTATGTTGATTTGTTTTTGCCTCTTGCATCTGATGAGGCTGTTCGTGATAACCGTTTGTATTTTTATGATTTAAATGCAAAGGTGAATCATACCATTAATGAAAATAACCGTATTTATTTGAGTGGTTATTTTGGACGCGATGTTTTTAAGAATGATTTTTCAAAAATGGATTACGGTAATAAAACTGTTACTTTCCGATGGAACCATATCTTCTCACCAAAGCTGTTTTCCAATTTTACAGTGATTGGTTCACAGTATGATTATGCCTTGGGCACTGTACAAGGAGGTGCTGATTCCTTCGAATGGCAATCAGATTTGTATGATCTGAGCGCTAAATTCGATTTCGATTATTATATAAATCCCGAAAATACAGTAGAGTTTGGAGGTCAGACCATTTTTCGTGAAATCCTTCCTGGTTTAGCACGTGGAACGGATGATAACTCTCTTTATAGTGAAATTAAGGTGCCGGAAAACAGGTCGCTGGAACATGCAATCTATGCACAGAATACTCAAAAAGTATCAGACTGGCTGATATTGAAATATGGTTTAAGGTGGTCTGTGTTTCAGAATATTGGTGCAGGTACTCAGTTTTATTACAATGAAAATTATGAGTTTACCCATCAGGAAAAATATGGAACGGGTGAGGTATATAATACTTATCATGGTATTGAACCACGCATAGGAACCACATTTATTGTCAGTCAAAATGCATCGATCAAAGCATCCTATAACCGTACATTTCAGTATTTGCATTTAGCCTCTAATTCAACTTCGGGCACGCCTCTGGATGTTTGGTTTCCATCATCACCAAATGTAAAACCTCAAAAGGCTGATCAGTTTGCCTTAGGATTCTTTCGAAATTTTAAGGAAAATACAATTGAAACATCCATCGAAGGGTTTTATAAAAAGATGGATAACAGCATTGATTTTAAGGATCATCCGGATCTTTTATTGAATGAGTATCTGGAAGGGGAGCTTCGATTTGGTGAGGCAGAGGCCTATGGATTGGAAATGATGCTTCGCTTTAATCGGCCTAAATGGAATGGCTGGATTAGTTATACCCTATCAAGGGTTGAACGTACAGTACCTGAAATCAACGGAGGGAAGCCATATCTATCGCCTTATGATCATACACATGATTGTAGTATTGTGTTAAACCGGAAATTATCAGAACGTACCAGTTTGTCGGCCAACTGGGTGTTTTATACGGGTGCTCCTGTTACTTTTCCAGTGGGCAGGTATGTGGTTGGAGGTGATATCGTTCCCTTATATTCTGAAAGGAATGCCGAACGTATGCCTGATTATCATCGTCTGGATTTATCATTGACACTGGCTGGCAAGAACAAACCAAACCGTAAATGGCAGGGAGAATGGGTTTTTTCGGTATATAATGCTTATGGTCGTAAAAATGCGTGGACCATTAATTTTGTGCGTGATGAAGATAATCCAAACATTACCAAGGCTCAAAAAACGTATTTATTCTCATTTATTCCTTCTGTAACCTACAACTTTAAATTCTGATTATGAAAGCTAAAAACAATATATATCCAGTTATCGGAAGTCTGCTACTTCTATTTATTAGCAATGCCTGTACTGAAGATATGACTATTAAGCTAAATGATACTGAGCCAAGACTCGTAGTTGATGGCCAAATTTCAACTGACACAACAACTCATCTTGTTCGGTTAACTTCTTCGTCTAGTTATTACAGCAATACCGAACCAGAAGGAATCTCAGGCGCGTTGGTTACCATTCAGGATGAAGCCCAGACAATAATACTGGAAGAGAGTATCCAGTATCCGGGATACTACTTAACTCCCTCGGATTATTATGGATTACCCGGGAGAACTTATCATCTTACCATAGAAAATGTAGATATTGATAATGATGGAGTTTTTGAAGTGTATGAGTCAGAATCTAGAATCAATCCCGTGGCACCAATTGATTCTGTTCGATTGGAATATGAAAGTACATGGGATCTGTGGAAAGTGTTATTGTTTGCGCAGGAACCATCAGAAACAAAGGATTTTTACAGTTTTTCAATAGCCTTAAATGATAGTTTACTAACAGACAGATATTCTGATCTTGGTTTTGTGGATGATAAGTTTTTTGATGGAAATTATGCTGGCGGAGTATGGGTTCAGACAATCGACGAAGAAGATATGGAGCTGACCTTGAAAGAAGGTGATTGGGTTAAACTATATATGCAAGGGATAACTGAGGAGTTTTATTTATATCTCGAAGCCTTGGAGGAAGAAGTGAATTTTAAAGCTCCTTTATTTAGTGGCCCTCCAGCAAATGTTCAAGGAAATGTTAGTAACGGGGCTCTTGGTTTTTTTAATACCTATAGTTATACAGTGGATTCTGTTCAGTTTGTGAGATAAAAAAAATGAAAGAGGGTGTCCAAAATTGAGGCACCCTCTTTTTATTATTCAAAAAAATGGAGTTCTTCCTTAAATTATTTCATCCAGCTGAGAGCTTATATG
>NZ_JBNGOX010000045.1:0-51083 GCF_050589785.1 Carboxylicivirga caseinilyticus
GAATCAATATATTATTATGAAAAACAAAGAGGCTAATCGGTAAAGATTAACCTCATATATTTTCCTTTTTAAGTATTACTTCTGAAATCGCCTAAGTAAACTTTTGATATTATCATACGAAGTAGATCCCCATCCGCCAATACATGTTTCCACTCTTGTGATTGAAGTTCTTCCTGTAACGAGATCCTTAACGTCCTGTGCATAATTTGGTTGTACCTGATCAAAAACATAATCTCCATTGGAACATATCAACTCTCCATCAGTCGTTAGGTTACCATTGGGTACCACTTGAATATTAAAAAGAATAACCGTTTCAAAACCGGAATCCTTTAATATCTTTACTGTTGATGGGCGTTCTCTGCGAAAATGGCCACCAACATATAACATTGATTGAGCATTCATATCTATGAACATCATCTGCACAATCAAGAATAGAGTGAAAAATTTGATGTAGTTATATTTTCTCATACAATTAAGCCTGGTAAATTATTTACTTTTCCCTTTAGCATTGGTATACAATCCGATCTCAGAAACTTGTAAAATGTCTGCCCCGTCACTGGAATTAAACTTAATAGAGTAATAACTGTAAGCTTTAGGTTTTGAGATTTTAAATGCAACCCCAACGTTATTGGCATCTGGCAGTTGCGGGTCTTTTACAGCATCTATTAAGGTCCATTTTAGCCCATCATTCGATCCAAACAATCCCCATTCTGAAGGATTACGTCCTGGTCGGGTTTCATTATCATTGGCAGTATAGATAACATACCACTTAAGTTTCACCCGTTCTTTCATCGTCCATGCGATTGATGCAGGAATGGTTTTGGTGCAATATTTTGTTGATGTTTGTCCATCGAACAATCGGGAGCAGGTTTCATCTTTACTTAAACTTGCGGTGCCTGTTACCGATTTATCGATAACCTTATCTGATAGAGACATTTTATTTAACACAACATTTATGTCTTCCTGAGTTCCATTTGCTGTAGCTTCAAAAGTGACATCAGGAAGATCAACCGTGATAAAATCAGCACGATAACTCGGAATTTTTTCGGTAACGAATTCTCCATTTTCAACGGTTAGTTTGTATGTGTCAGGATCAGCAAATAAAGCTGTAGTATTGCTCATCGCATTCATTGCCCCATTATATTTATCCAAATTATTATCCTTTGCATTTTCACTCGAATTACAGAATAAAACCAGTGGAGCCTTTAATGCATTATAAAGTGGTGTAACATTATTGTATCCATGGTGGGTGGTTTGAACACAGTCGCTTTTAAGCGTTTCATCAGAATACATAGCCAACATATTTGCCTGACCTATACCATCAGTGTCGCCCAATAACATTATCTTTTTGCCGTTAATAGTAACCCGTAAAATAGTTGAAGTCTCATTGAAGTTGCCAATGGTATTTTTACCAGATGCATCAACTCCATCTTCATGTGTAAATAATACATCGAATCCTATCCCCTGAAGATTATATTCCTGACCGGTATGTAACTTTACAAATTTGCAATGGGGGTAATATTTGTTGATGGTATTTTTCATCAGGAAGGTATTGCCATCATATCCACCCCTCATCACCTGGTAAGAAGGAATGTTATGTAATACACTTTCCAAATTAATTACATCATGGTATTTTTCCAAAAAGGGATAGGTCATGTAAACATGATCGCCATGTGCATGAGAATAAAACCAAGCTCGAATATTAATAGTTGAACCTGGTTTTTGCCCCGTTATATCATACATAAACTTAAGAAGGCCTTCTATGGCAGCCTTACTACTTTGCCGTTCGTGGCCCGAATCCACAATAAATAAACTGTTATCTTTCAGTTTAATAATAAGCATGGCGCCGCAATCAATCTTCCAATAATCATAGTAACTTGTTTGTCCTTCACCATGTGTGTAATCTAAACTATACAGATAGAACTCAGTATCACCCGATCCTTGTTCAGGAGAATCCAACTCATCTAATAGTGTTCTGGAAGAATTATCCTGAATAAGGTGAGCTTGCTTTTTACTTCCAACATAATACAGATAATATAACTGCTTACCTTTCTTTAATGTATAAAATACATTGTCATCAATTTTGTTTGTTGAAATCTGTTCGAGTCCGTTATTTATAAGAGATTGGATGTAATTTGAAAAGGTACCCAGACTGGTATTACTGATTACATACATTTTAGAATCCTCTGATGTCACAGCATCTTTATCATTAGCCATTCCTGGTCCTGCATTATAAACAGAACTCATTATACCGTCGGGATACTCAACAAGTTCAGGGAATACAATATTCTGACTATACGCAAAGCTGTTACCAAGTAATAGAAAGACCAGATATAAACCGAGTGTTCTTAATTGTATAATTCCTCTCATTAGAATAAAATTTGTTTATCAATCGTTTCCTAACAAATATAGGCGACTGTAATACTTTACAATCAATGAAAGAAATTTACTCCTTGTAAATAACACAATAGTACACCAATCTGTCACATAATAGCAATTCGATAACCCTAAAAACTATTGGCTTAATATTTAGGATGCGATCTTTATTTATTATTTGAAAATAAGATCGTATCCTTTTGAATCATCTGATACATATAACTATTTGATTGGTATAGCATTGTTGTAGTCTTCTTCTGTTATGGTGTAGGTAAATTTGTACCTGTCAAAATAATCCTTTTGCCCAAGTGTTTCTTCAAGGTAAGAATCAAGATCGAAAGGACTTCGGTCTTTTGTAATATCATTGGCATAATATTTCGCTATTCTAGTTTTGTTAAATATTATTATTACAGAATCTGCTATAGTTATTGGAAATATTTCTGAATCTCCCGTATCGCCACTTCTTTTTTCAATAGCTTTCTCACCGTTGGCTAGTTTAAGAGTAATATCATCTCCGTAATAAGTGTATGCTGTGAACGAAATACTATCGCCACTAATATTTACAATTACGGTTTCTGTTATTACTCCGGTCTCTCTAATACAAGCTACTGAAAGCAGCATTAATAAAATCACATAATATTTTTTCATTACCATTTCTCCACATAGCGCTTAAATAATTCTTCGATTTGTTGGTTACTCCTGTCGGATTATTTGTTCCTATATTCTATTAATTGCAAAAACTAATAATCGTAATACCTCATAAAGCACAGTTATCCGATATTTAGGATAAATAACCTTTATTTAATGACAGGAATAGTATTTTGTTTGATGAATATATTTTTACTATTGTAATTTAAACCTTTTCTTGAGTTAGATATAGAATTTGATTAAGAAGTACAACTCTTCCGAAGTATGATTTCCTTGCATTGAGGTACTATACCTCTCCTGTACAAACAAGCAATGCACCAACTTTTTAAGCTGATGCATTGTGATATTATTCTGGAAGAGACTTTACACAGTCTTTGAATACTGCCCTTTACCACTTTTTAATGCAGGATCGAAGGCCATGGCAATATTACGAATTACAAACCTTCCTTGTCCTTTCACAGTAAGTTCATCATTGGCAAGTTCGAGCAGTTCATCAATAATAAAAGGCTGAATTTTCTCCAATTGGAAATCAACGGCCTTGTAAACCACACTTACCGAAGTATCAAAATCAGAGGCAACCTGTTTAAAATCGACAAAATAGTTACACATTAATTCATTAATCACCTGTCGAACAATCTGCTCATTCTGATTAAGCTTATAACCTCTAACAACAGCTCTGCCATCCTTTTCAACTCGATCCATATAGGCTTTGATGGTTTTCTCGTTCTGGCTGTAGGCATTAAACAACTGACTGATACTGGATGTGCCAAACCCATAAACCTGACCGGTTGTTTCGCGGGTACAATACCCCTGGAAATTACGGTGAAGTTTTTTATCTCTCAAAGCAATGGCAAAATCATCATCAGGTTTTGCAAAATGGTCCATTCCAATTGGCACATAACCTGCATTAACAGCTGAGTTATAAGCATCCTCAAGCATGGTAATTTTTTCATCAGCGCCCGGCAAACCGTATTGTTCCAGCTCTTTCTGACGAGTCATAACGGATGGAACATGGGCATAGGAGAAAGTCACCAAACGATCGGGATCAGC
This sequence comes from Carboxylicivirga caseinilyticus, assembly GCF_050589785.1. Lineage (NCBI taxonomy): Bacteria > Pseudomonadati > Bacteroidota > Bacteroidia > Marinilabiliales > Marinilabiliaceae > Carboxylicivirga > Carboxylicivirga caseinilyticus. The sequence continues at coordinate 4,075 of NZ_JBNGOX010000045.1, forward strand.
TTCCAAAGCCATTTGAACTGTTTCATTAAAACTCTCACGGGTTTGAAAAGGAAGCCCGTAAACCAAATCCACATTAATACCTGAGAATCCGGCTTTTCGCAGGTAAGCAATCATTTCTTTAACCGGAACACGTGGAGCTTTTCTATTGATGGCTTTCAAAACCTCTGGCTTAAAATCCTGAACTCCCAGGCTGATACGATTAAAGCCCATATCGCGTAGTTCGTCCACCATCTTAAAATCAAGATAAGCAGGACTGCATTCCATTGCCATTTCATAACTATCGGCAAATGAAAAGTTCCTCTTGATGGCCTCAGTAACTTTCCTTATAAGCTTGGCAGAAATGGCATTGGGAGTTCCTCCTCCCCAATGGACCTGTGTCAGTTTTCTTTCAGTTGAAATATCTTGCGAAACCAGATCGATTTCTTTAATCAAGGCATCAATATAACTCTCGATGGTTTTGGCTCCCATACCAGTGTAGGTGGTACATCCACAAAATGTACATAGCTGGGGGCAAAACGGAATATGAATGTAAACCGAAACATTTTCAGGATTCTCCTTATTGGATACAATCACGCTTTCTTTATAATCCGCGTTTCCGTACTCGGTATGAAAGAATGTAGCCGGCGGATAACTGGTGTATCGTGGCCCTGCTACATTGTATTTATCCAGAAGATTCCTGTCAAATTTCAACATCGTTTTAATGGTTAATTATCAATTATTAATGGTTAATTGTAAATGGTTAAGACAAGTACTCATTAATAATTAACCATTCACCATTAACAATTATCATCTGTTCCAGTTTGCTGATTTTACCCAATCAATTACAAATTGTACATTCTCAACGGGTAAATCAGGTAAAATACCATGACCCAGGTTGAAAATCCATTTTTGATTTTCGCGTCCGAATGGCAGATAGGTTTTATTTAGTTCTTTTTCGATCTCTTCCTGACTTGCATAAAGAAGTCGTGGATCAAGATTACCTTGTAAACCAACCTCTGGATCAACAATTGAACGGGCATGTTTTAATGACATACGCCAGTCGATACCCACAAAGTCAGATACCTCTTTGGTTACGGCACTAATTCCATTACCTAGATCCTTTGGAAAATAGATGGTTGGAATGCCTTTATCTCTAACTGCTTTTAAGATCTTTTTTGATGCCGGAAGAATCATTTCCAGATATAACTCTTCAGGTAATAAACCACCGTAGGTCTCAAATAACTGAAAAGCTTCTACTCCATGCTCAACTTGTTTAACAGCATACTCGATGGAAACTTCTGTCAGAGCATCTATAATCTTCTGACTGGTTTTTCTGTCCTTGTATAGAAACTCAGTGGCATTCTTAAAAGTAATGTCGCGCACATTATCGCGAAACATAAAGCAGAAAGTAGTGAGTAAGCCACCACAAAAACCTATCAACGGCTTGTTCTCAGGACGTGTCTCAATAATCTTATCAATAGCCGCATAAACATGATCCAATTTTGTCATGTCCTTGTTAAGCTGTTTTACCGGATCATCGTATGAATGCAACGGAGCACCAAATACAGGTCCTGCATCCGTAAATTTTAATGACATTCCCAAAGCCTCAGGAACCACCAGAATATCAGAAAACAAAATGGCGGCATCCACACCCAAATCATAGATGGGCATAAGTGTTACCTTTGCTGCCAGTTCAGGATTTTCCATTAACTCCGAAAAAGAATAATTCTCTTTCAGGGCTCTGTAATTAGGCAATACCCTTCCTGCCTGACGCATAAACCATACCGGCGGTCGCTGAGTATCTTTACCTTGTATTGTATCTAGAAATATATTTGCCATTCTTTTAGTATCAAGATTAAAGTATCAAGTATCAAGATTATCAACCAAATTATATCAAATAGTGTTTATCTGGTCTTGCATCTTTTGTCTTACGTCTTGATACTATTTTAATGCTTCCAATGCTTTTCGGTTTCCTTTAATCAGTTTCTCCAAATCCTTTTCAGTGTGTGCCATCGAAATAAACAAACACTCGAATTGAGAAGGTGCAATGTATAAACCGTTCTCCAACATTCCTTTGAAATAATCAGCATACTTTTTTGTATCTGAAGTCATAGCCTCTTCAAAAGAACTTACTTGTTCCGCATCTGTAAAATAAGCTGTCATCATGGAACCAACCCGGTTCAAAACAACATGTAAACCCAAATCCTTTGCGTTTAGTTTAAAACCTTCCTCAACAAACTGAGCCTTTTTCTCCAAATCACTGTATGCATCTGGTGTTTCATCCAGCTTTCGTAAAGCTGTTAAACCAGCTGCCATGGCCAAAGGATTTCCGGATAAGGTACCTGCCTGATAAACCGGTCCGATAGGTGCCAGCATATCCATTATTTCAGCACTTCCTCCATAAGCACCCACAGGTAATCCTCCACCAATAATCTTACCCAATGTTGTGATGTCAGGCATTACATTGTAATACTCCTGAGCTCCACCTTTTGCCAGACGGAAACCCGTAATAACCTCATCAAAAATCAATAAAGCACCGTTATCATTTGTAATCTGACGTAATCCTTCCAGGAATCCTTTAACAGGTGGAACAACTCCCATATTTCCGGCCACAGGCTCAACAATTACGGCTGCTATTTCATCTTTATGCTGATCAAACAATGCCTGAACCGATTCCAGATTATTATAATCTGCTGTTAAAGTATCTTTGGCTGTACTTTTGGTAACACCCGGACTATCAGGCAAACCTAAAGTGATAGCACCTGAACCCGCTTTAATCAAAAAGCTGTCGCCATGACCGTGATAACAACCTGCAAATTTGATGATTAATTCACGTTTGGTATAACCCCGAGCTAAACGAATCGCACTCATCGTAGCTTCAGTACCTGAATTAACCATACGAACCTTTTCGATTGAAGGCACCATCTTTACAATTTGCTTCGCCATTTCTGTCTCAATGAGCGTTGGCGCACCATAACTGGTTCCCAAAGATGCAGCATCGGCAACTGCCTTAACAACATCTTCGTGTGCATGACCTAAAATCAAAGGCCCCCAAGAGGCAACAAAGTCGATATATTCATTTTCATCAATATCCCAAACAGTTGTTCCTTTGGCTTTTTTAATAAATAATGGATCAATTCCCACACTTTTAAAAGCCCGAACAGGTGAATTAACTCCACCAGGAATTACTTTTTGAGCTTCCTGAAAGGCTTGTTTGCTATTTTTATTCATTTCTAAGTATCAAGATTTAAGAAACAAGTATCAAGATGACAACTTGTAATTTGTTGAAATAATGTTAGCAGCAGATGGATAAAAACTAAAGGCTTGTTTATTTTTTAGTATTTAATATATCTGCTGCATCCAATGCATGATAAGTAATAATGATATCAGCACCGGCACGTTTGATTGAAAGCAAAACCTCCATCATCACACGATTTTCATCAATCCAGTCTTTACTTCCGGCAGCTTTTACCATACTAAATTCACCACTTACATTATACGCTGCTGTTGGCATTTCAAATTCATTCTTAACACGATAGATGATATCCAGATAACTTAATGCCGGCTTAACCATTACAATATCTGCACCCTCGTTAATATCTTCGGCAACTTCGCGCATTGCTTCATCGCTGTTGGCCGGATTCATTTGATAGGTACTTCTGTCGCCAAATTGAGGTGCACTTTCAGCTGCCTCGCGGAATGGACCGTAGAAGCCTGATGCATATTTGGCAGCATACGACATGATTGGTGTTTTTTCAAAGCCTGCTTCATCCAGAGCTGTTCTTATTTTACCAATCCTTCCGTCCATCATATCACTTGGGGCAATGATGTCAGCTCCGGCCTGCGCCAGTGATACCGATTGATCAGCCAAGGTTTGCAATGTAGAGTCGTTATCTACATCTCCATCTATAATGGTACCGCAGTGACCATGAGTTGTATATTCGCAGTTACAAACATCTGCAATGATTAGAATATCATCAATTTCGGCTTTGATAGCACGGATAGCTTTTTGAACAATACCATCAGCCTGGCATGCTACATGACCATGCTCATCTTTATGCTCCGGAATACCAAACAACAGAATGCTTTTCACCCCTTTTGAAACAGCCCTTTTACATTCTTCAACCAAAACATCCACCGACATTTGATAGTTTCCCGGCATGGAACTGATTGGATTCTTAACACCTTCGCCAGGACAAACAAACAACGGGTAAACTAAATCCTCAACTCTTAAATGAGTTTCGGTTACCATATGTCGTAATATCTTATTGTATCTTAATCGTCTTAATCGGGTTTCCGGAAAAGCCATATTGTTTTTGTTTTATTTTATTGATAATCGGGTTTTAATTGTAATTTCATTTCCTGCCACAAACCTTCGTAGGTTGATAACCGGGCAATTACTACAGGATTGACATCCCTCTTTTTCATACTTTTGGTGGTTGTAGGACCGATGGAAGCAAAACCAACTTCATCATGAATTAGGTCACCATAGATATCCATAAAACCATCAAAACAAGAAGGACTGGTACAAACAACAAGCATTGGCCGTTTTGCCTTCAATAAAGCTTCTGTTTTTTCGTTACGCGAATCAGCGTTAGTAGTCCTGTATATATTATATCGTTTGTAATCACATAAATCCTGAAGTCCATCCTCCAAAGTATTTTCAGCCAATTCTCCCAACAAACTAACCCACTTTTCATTTTTAGAAAAATGCACTTCGCGCAGTTCCTCAACCAGATCTGAAGCAGTACGACCATTGGATACCCACCAGGCTTTAAGGCCCGATTTCTCAAGGATCTGAGCTGTTTTTTTACCGATACAGATAAAATTCTTATCTAAGATATCGGCTGGTTTCACCTGATTAAGAAAATACTCTACACCCCGTTTGCTTGTGAAAATAATTCGTCGACTTTGAAAGATTACATTCAGTTCATCTTTACAAAGTTCAATTTGTTCGGTGTTGATCATAGGATCGCGGATAACATCAATGCCCTCCCCTAGTAATCCGTTATACAATAAATCATCTTCCCCGATTGGATGAGTTAAGATTACGGCTGTTTCGCGCGAATAAGGATCCATAAAAGCTGATTTAATTATTTCTGACTTGGATTAAAATATCATTGCCCCCTAAAGTAATGATTTTTTGCCCTAATTTACGACCAATTTTTTCTGCGTCAACAGTTTTTCCACTTTCTGTTGCTCTAATTTCTTTGGATCCGTCGGGTAAAGCAACCATCCCGGTCAGCACTAATTCATCACCGTTAATTGTTGCATAAGCACCAATGGGTATTTGACAACCTCCTTCAAGCTCATTCAGAAAGCTTCTTTCAGCTGTTATTTTATTATATGATTGCTCGCAGTGTAATGCATTCACCAGTTCTTCCATTTTCGAATCGTTATCACGAATCTCAATGGCAATAGCACCTTGTCCGCAGGCAGGTATCAGATTTTCCGGTTCAAAAAGTTCAGTAATTTCAGCATCATAACCCAAGCGAATCAATCCTGCACCGGCCATCACCATGGCATCACAATAACCATCTTTCATCTTCTTTAGTCGTGTATCAACATTTCCTCTGATGTCAACAACTTCAACCTTTGGATTAATACGTTTAACCTGAGCTATTCTTCTAAGACTCGAGGTTGCAACCTTGTGCGTTTCATCCATCTCTTCCAGACTCAAACCATCTTTGCTCACCCAGGCATCTTTGAATTCGGCCCTTTCCAGGATAGCACCCAATTTAGCACCTTCAGGAAAAACGGTTGGCAGATCTTTCAAACTATGCACACACATATCAACTTCCCGAGCAAAAAGTGCATGTTCGAGCTCTTTCGTAAATAAACCTTTATCACCAATTTTTGATAATGCTACATCCAGAATTTTATCTCCTTTGGTTGAGATGATAATAATCTCAAAAGATTGGGTAGGATAAGCAGCTTCTAATTTTGTCTTTACCAGATTAGCCTGATATAACGCCAGTTTACTGCCCCGTGTGCCTATTCTAATTGTTGCGGTTGTCATATAAGAGATTTAAAAACGGATGGGCGTAGACCCATCCGTTAACTTATTTAAGAGCTGAAATTAAAAAATTCTTCGATTAGTTTCACCTTTTCAGGATCACGACCTTCATTGGTTACTTCTTTTATTTGCTTAATGATCATTCGGGTAAACTTAGCACTCAGATGATCGCCATATTCTGTAATTTTTTGCGAGCTTTCTTTGTCTTTGGCCTTCTTGTAGTTTTTGGCTTCGACAGCATGTATATTTCTAAAAGTTGAAGTTATAGAACTGATAGCAGCACTCATCATACGCATATTCAGCCAACTTTCAAATTCTTCCAGTACTTCTTCAATTATAGCTTCGGCTTCTTCCAGTTTACCTTTACGTTTCTCAAAATTAGCTTTTACCACTTCTTCCATTTGATCAAGATCGAAAAGCGTTATCCCTTCAATTTGAGCAACGGTTGGTTCAACATTACGGGGATTACATAAATCCATAACCATCAGAGGTTGACCATCTCGTTTTTTCATCACCTCTTCGGCAATATCCTTTGTTAATAAGGCTCTTGGTGATCCTGTAGTGAAGGTTACAATATCAACATACTGAAGTTCATCGATAAAGTTTTCAAACAATACGGCTTTTCCGTTTACTCTATCAGCCAGCTGAATTGCTTTGTCAAACGTACGGTTGGAAACATGGTTATTGATACATCCTTTTTTTGACAAGTTGATAGCAACAATAGTACCTGTTTCACCAGCCCCAACAGTTAGTGCTTTAATTTTTGAATGACATCCCAGTTTCTTACCCATCAACTCAACAGCTGCTGAACTTACCGAGACAGCTCCCTTATTGATAGAGGTTCGGGTACGAACTTCTTTGCCTGCTTCAAAAGCTTTATGTACCATTCGTGTCAATTCAGGACCCACCATAGCAGTGTTGTCCACCCACGAGAAAGCTTCTTTTAATTGCGAAACAATTTGGTATTCTCCAAGTATTAATGAGTCTAACCCGGTAGTAACTCTGAATAAATGACGTGCAGCATCCAACCCAATATGAGTATACAAATATTGTTTGATGCTTTCTGATTTTTTGAAGTAAGCGACGTAAGCTTTAATTACTTTTTCGGTGTATGATTGGCTATTATCTACTTGTGAACTTTCTGCTTCGAAATATAGTTCGGTACGATTGCATGTACTCAAAGCCATGATACCGTTAACGTCACATTCACGATTCAGATATTCATATAAACCAGCTATTTCATCTTTGGAAATAACCAGTTGTTCTCGTATTTCAAGTTTAGCTGTTTGGTGACTAATTCCTATTAAACCAACCATATAACCTTTAAATTTTGGCGTTGTTCACAAACTAACTGTTAGCTACTAATCAAAAGTAATTTTGAAATCTGTAGTAATTCTGTAAATACAGATAAAGATTGCGAAAATTGATGTTGAACAAACTAACAAATAGTTTAAAGCATTTGTTTACGTTTGATTTCACGGATAATTCTGACCAGGGTTTCCGGATCATCAGTCCCGATCCAGATCTTCAGACTTTTGCCTTTCACAGTTAATTCAAGGGCTTTACTTCCGGCCACATTGTAGATGATTTTTCCGGGTCTGAAACGAATTCCCCAACCCAATGGAATATACTCAACAGCAGCACAATCAAGAATATCTTTTATTGCAAACTTGCCATTGATAAGTCCAATACCCATCGAGAATTTTATCCAGTTATTATCAATGGTTATGGTTAAACGATAAGTGAGAAGCAGAACAATAATACAAACGAGAGCTGAAAAAATTAAACTATTCTGGTCAACCGTGAATCCCAGAATTGTCATAATGGTTAGAAGAATAAAAATGACCGCCCATCCTATTTGTACCGACTTGAACATAGTATGCTAATATCATATAAAAATGCCACGATGGCAAGTTTATAGATATGAACAAATAAAGCAACGGTAGTTTAGGAAGACAAATCGCTTGAAGCCCTGATGATATTTACATAAGCATCAACACTCAGAATCTCGGCATCGGCAATTACCTTGCTTTGACTGTAAAAACCTTCTCTTTCCTTTAGTTTCTCATCGATGAAGTTATACAACTCATCACCCGATTTATCGGCAACCAACGGACGAACATTTTTTCCTGAGCTCAACCGAGAAATAATAGTTTCAACGCTTAATTTCAGATAAATAGTCAGCCCATTTTTATTCATCACTTCCATATTATCAAAGAAGCAAGGTGTACCTCCTCCCGTTGCAATAATTACATTTTCGAGGTGCATCACATCATGCAGACATTCTTTTTCTGCAATACGAAAAGCATCTTCGCCATAGTCGGCAAAATATTGTTTTATTGTGGTTTGAAATTTCTCTTCAAATACATCGTCCAGATCAAGAAAATTCCAGCTCATCTCATGTTTCAAGCGCCTGCCGAGAGTAGATTTACCACTCCCCATAAAACCAACTAAAAAAACGCGCTTAATTTCCATGGCTAAAACAACGACATTTGATCCTTATCATTTTCAATATCTTCATCGCGACTCACATCCTCCGGTTCTTCTTCCTTTGGTTCTTCCTTGATGAGTGGTTCTAACTCCTGAATTTTTGAGATCTGATAAGTTGTGAGTCGTTTACCTTTAGCTTTAAAGCTTTTGACTCCGATAAACTCAGACACTTCCACAATCAGTTTTTCGCGCAGTTTATCATCTCCTCCAAACTTAACCTCCAATCGAGGGTAGTCAACATGCGTCATGTTCACCAATCTCGATTTGGCATTTTCACCAATAAACGATTGTGGTTTAACCGACACATCCAGCTGGAATCGCTTCACATAGTAGAAATCCTGATCGGCATCGAAATAAACAGCAGACCAAACGGTGTTGGAATTAAATTTCTCGATGATCAGAATATTATCTTCGTAGTGATTACTTAAATCATAGGTAGTATGGAAGAACTTACCATCTTTTGTAATTACCAGAATCTGTTCACCTGCATGAAATTCACCCAAAAACTTACCTCTTCCATCAGCATTCAGGCGTAAAGTTTCATGTTCGAACCAGATTTTACGTCCTCCCAGTGTTGATTCACCTTTTTTCTTAAGTACAACCTTCTGCACCTCGTATTTGGTAACAATATTACCCATTGCTCCACGGCCCTTAATTGCCAGCTCGCCCATGTCAAGGTCAAAGATCAAATTTCGGATACGTGCTTTAGGTCTCAGAACCACTTTCAGAATCTCGGATTCTCCATTAGGGTTGGCACTAAAATACATGATTGAAGAACCCGGCTTACCTTGGGTGATATCATACTCTTTATCACGGGTAATACCCGTTACGGCAAATCGTTTCATATAAACCAACCCGTTTTTACCATCGCGGTAAACGGTATTGTATATCGTACGCTTGTCGTTCTTTTTGAACACTGCAATATGGATAATATCCTTACCTACAAAAGCCTTATCGGATACTTTGGTAATCATGTATTTACCATCCTTGTAAAAGATGATAACATCGTCAATATCAGAACAATCACAAACAAATTCATCTTTCTTCAACGAAGTTCCAATGAATCCATCTTCACGATTAATGTAAAGCTTTTCATTCTTCACAACCACTTTGGATGCCACAATATTTTCAAAGCTGCGAATCTCTGTTTTACGTGTAAAATCTTTACCAAACTGTTTTTTGATACGCTTGTAATAATCAATGGCGTAGGTAATAAGATTGGCCAGATTATAATCGATCTGTTCCATTTCTTCTTCCAACGAAGCGATGTATTCATCCGCTTTCTTGGCATCAAACTTTGAAATACGCTTGATCTTAATCTCAGTAAGTTTGGTGATATCATCGCGTGTTACCTCTCTTCGTAATGAAGGTTTAAAAGGCTCCAAACCATGATCGATCGTTTGTATGATCGCTTCCCATGTCTCACAATCCTCAATGCGCTGATAAATCTTATTCTCGATGAAGATGCGCTCCAAAGAAGACATGTGCCATGCATCTTCCAGTTCACCTCTTCTGATTTCCAATTCTCTTTTAAGAAGATACTTGGTATTATCGGTATTCTCTCTTAAAATTTGAGAAACACCAATAAAATGAGGCTTGTTATCTTTGATAATACATGCATTTGGCGATATGGAAACCTCGCAATCGGTAAATGCATATAAGGCATCGATGGTTTTATCTGGTGATGATCCCGGTGGCAGATAAATCAGGATCTCTACATTCTCAGCTGTGTTATCATCAATCTTCTTGATTTTAATCTTACCTTTTTCATTGGCTTTTAAAATCGATTCAATCAAACTGGTGGTATTCTTTCCATAAGGAATATCAGAGATCATCAGTGTTTTACTATCCACCTTAGAAATCTTTGCCCTTACTTTAACAGCTCCACCACGCAATCCATCATTATATCTTGATGCATCCATCATACCTCCTGTCGGGAAGTCGGGATACAATTCAAACGGTTTTTCTTCAAGGTGATTGATAGAAGCATCAATCAATTCGTTGAAGTTATGTGGCAATAATTTTGAAGCCAGACCAACAGCAATTCCTTCAACACCCTGAGCCAACAGCAATGGGAATTTAACCGGCAAAGTTACAGGTTCGTTATTACGACCGTCGTATGACAATTTCCATTCGGTTGTTTTTGGATTAAACACAACTTCCTGGGCAAATTTGGTTAAACGAGCCTCAATGTAACGAGGGGCAGCAGCACTATCGCCTGTATAAACATTACCCCAGTTACCCTGACAATCGATCAATAAATCTTTCTGACCAAGCTGTACCAAAGCATCACCAATTGAAGCATCACCGTGCGGGTGAAACTGCATGGTAAATCCAATAATATTGGCAACCTTGTTGTAACGCCCGTCATCCATACGACGCATGGCATGTAAGATTCGTCGTTGAACAGGTTTTAAACCGTCATTGATATGCGGAACAGCACGTTCAAGAATTACATAGGATGCGTAATCCAGGAACCACTCGCGGTACATACCGGGAAGATGACTTAATTTGGACTCGTTCCATACCTGATTACTTTCCGCTTTGTTTTCATCCGGTTGATTATCTTCCGGATTTACATCTTCAGGTAGGTCGGTGTTATTTATATCGTCGTGACTCATGCTACTAAATCGCTTCTAAATCATTAACCAAATCTTCTTCAATCACCAGATTATCAATAATGAAATTCTGGCGATCAGGTGTGTTTTTACCCATATAAAACTCAAGCAGGTCTTTAACCGGAACATCCTTTTTCATTCTAACCTGTTCCAGACGAATATCCTTTCCGATAAAGTGCTTGAACTCATCAGGTGAAATCTCTCCCAATCCTTTAAATCGGGTAATCTCAGGTTTGGCTCCCAGCTTTTTAATGGCTGCAATCTTTTCTTCATCAGAATAGCAATAGATGGTTTTCTTCTTATTTCGAACTCTGAATAAAGGAGTTTGCAGAATGTATAAATGTCCGTTTTTCACCAGTTCAGGGAAGAATTGCAAAAAGAACGTAAGCAATAACAATCGAATATGCATACCATCCACATCGGCATCAGTGGCGATAATCACATGGTTGTAACGCAATGTTTCCAAACCTTCTTCAATATCCAAAGCGGCCTGAAGCAGGTTGAATTCCTCGTTTTCGTATACTACTTTTCGGGTAAGTCCATAGCTGTTCAAAGGTTTTCCCTTTAAGCTAAATACAGCCTGAGAGTTTACATTACGGGCTTTTGTGATGGATCCACTCGCTGAGTCTCCCTCTGTTATGAAGATGGAGCTATCCAGTTTTTCCTCTTTGTTAGACGTGTAATGAGTACGACAATCACGAAGCTTTTTGTTATGCAGACTAACTTTCTTAGCCCTTTCGCGAGCCAGCTTCTGGATGCCTGAAATAGCTTTCCGTTCTTTCTCCGATTCCAAAATCTTTTTATGAAGGATATCTGCACATTCAGCATTTTTATGCAGAAAGTTATCCAGCTTTTCAGTAATCATATCCAGTACGTAATTCCGCACCGATGGACCATTCGGCCCCATATCTTTAGAGCCTAGTTTTGTTTTGGTCTGAGACTCAAAAACAGGTTCTTCAATTTTGATACTGATGGCTGCAATGATACCGGTTCTGATATCAGAAACATCAAAGTTTTTATTGTAGAAATCGCGAATGGTTTTGACGTAGGCTTCTCTGAATGCAATCAAATGCGTACCTCCCTGGGTGGTATGCTGACCATTTACGAAGGTATAATATTCTTCGCCGTATTGATTACCGTGTGTGATGGCAATCTCAAGGTCTTCATCAGCCAGCTGGATAATAGGATACAATGGCTCCGAATCCATGTTTTCATTCAACAGGTCGATCAGTCCGTTTTTACTCTGAAAAACACGTCCATTAAAAATAATGGCCAGACCTTTATTCAGGTAGGTATAATTTTTCAGAAGTGTTTCGATGTACTCTTCCTGGAACTTAAAGTTTTCGAAAATGGTTGGGTCCGGAGTAAATTCAATAAAAGTTCCGTTTTTATCGGGAGACATCGTTAGTTCATGATCATTAACCACCTCGCCACGACTAAATTCTACGCGCTTGGTTTGTCCGTCGCGATATGCCTGAACATTAAAACTGGTACTTAGAGCATTAACCGCCTTAATACCAACACCGTTCAAACCAACCGACTTTTTAAAAGCTTTTGAGTCATACTTAGCACCCGTATTCATTTTGGAGGCAACATCAATTACTTTACCCAATGGAATACCACGACCATAATCGCGAACGGTAACTCTGCCATCTTCACTTAGTGTAACTTCAATTTTCTTTCCGTTACCCATCATAAATTCATCGATAGAGTTATCCATTACTTCCTTGAGCAATACATAAATACCATCATCGGCATATGTACCGTCACCTAACTTTCCAATATACATACCAGGACGCTTACGGATATGTTCTTTCCAATCCAGCGTTCTAATAGTATCTTCTGAATAGTTCTGATTATTTTGACTACTCTGCATACTCGCTTACTCCTTTAAAATTTTGGATAAATGGTCCAACCGAATAATAAAACCATCCCAAATATAATTAAATCGACAAAAGTTTGATAATTTGTTTATCAACAACAACAGCCTTTTTTACCTGCAAATGGGATTTTAATCTACTGGTATCAAGCCCATTTTACGCATCAGGTAAGATGCATTATGACTTTGCGTGACGCCACTTCGAAGCTTGTAATCAAACTGAAGTCCATCATCTTCGAAAGATACTTCAAAACAATTGTTGAAAATTTTTTCCGGATGTTCGTTTTGCAAGTCTCCCAATTCCAGATCATGCGTGGCCACTATCCCCGTTCCATTTAGCTTCAACAATTGTTTGATCAAAGCAATGGAACCTGTTGTTTTATCGTGCGAATTGGTTCCTTTCAATATCTCATCCAGAATAAAGAATAGTTCTCCTTTTTCTTTCAGACGTTCCATAATCATCTGCAAACGACTCAACTCTGCAAAGAAATATGACTCATGTTTCAGCAGATTATCAACCGCTCTCATATTAGTGATAAAGGTAAGAGGCTTGTAAACAAACTTTTTTGCAGCAACCGTACAACCATTACCTGCTAATATGAGATTGACTCCCACAGTTCTTAAAAAAGTACTCTTACCTGCCATATTGGCTCCGGTAACCACACAAATCCTATTCTCACCTTTAATAGAAAAATCATTACTTACCCTCTCTTTTAAGGGAATCAAAGGATGTCCCAACAGTGAAGCATCCAGTATCGTTTCTGTTGAAACCTGTGGACAAATGGTTTCCGGGTTATTATAAACGAAATTCGCAAAACTATTTAGAGCTTCTACTTCGGCTAATGTATCAATCCAAACCAAAAGATTTGAGCCATGCTTGTCGTACCATTTACGAAGTGCCATACATACCAGTAAATCCCAAAGAAAAAACCCATTAATCACAATTCCCATAATCATATTCAATCGTTGATCGAGATATTGAATGGTCTTTCCTAATTGTTTTGTGGATTCACTTGCCTTTTTCCCTTCCGTCATCAATCGCTTCTGAAGAATATCGAGGTAATCAGATTTTGTCTGATAATTCTCAAAAAGTCTGATCAACTCTGAATAACTATTCAGGTATCGCCCCAGTGTTGTTACCTCGTTATGAACTCTATTTACTTTCCGCAGGAACTGACTGGTTATACCCAAACCGGTTAAAAACCATACAAGAAGAACCGATGATGTAATAACATCAGCCATGGTAAGAATAAAAACAATAATACTAATTACCGGAAAGGCAAATGCGATATATTTTATAAACCCGGTAACGAAGTTAAGATCAGGCTGACTGCCTAAATCAAACTCATTCTTCTTTTTACGGCCCTCTTCAACAAGACTTGCTTTCACAAAAAATGCTTCCCTGAATTCCGGATGATCAGACAACTCTTTAATTGCCTTCTGCTTTTCCTGAATCTCATTTTGATCCAACGAAATTGAGTTTAACTTATCTGCCAGTTTCCTGTGTCCTTCTTTCGTAGCAGACCGATTGAGGTATTGAAATAAAGAACCTTTCCCGAACAAGTCCAGATCGTGAGCATAGTCGTGATTGGGATTAATCCACTCTGATCCATCAGGCTCATCCGTCCATTGCTCGTTTAATATTCTGATTTCTTTATGGTAAAGATCTAAATATATTTGATTCTCTTTTTTTTGTTGGCCCAAACGAAAAGCCAGATAAACCGATCCCAGAAAGAGAACAAACAACAAAGAGAATACAACAAAGAAAGGAATACTCCAACTCTCAAAAAAAGTAAAAGGAATTGCAAAAGAAGCTACAAACAAAGCTAAGCGAAGCAAGGCAACAGCGTTACTTTGCTTCTTCAGTTCATTTGCTTTAGTTTCTTTTAGTTGTTGAAGATTTTTATATCGATCGACTATTTGTTGGCGTCCATCAGTTCCTTCCATATCATATCTTTTAATTCAGTGATTCCCTGGTTGGCCACCGAAGATATAAAAATAGAAGGGATGTCGGGAAGATCTTGTTTAATTTCTTCTATCAGTTCAGCATCCAGCATATCAGCCTTTGAGATAGCTAGTAGTCTTGATTTATCAAGTAATTCAGGATTATACTGACTTAACTCATTCAACAAAATCTCGTATTCTTTTCGGATGTTCTCAGCATCTGCAGGAACCAGAAACAACAAAATAGAGTTACGTTCAATATGACGAAGAAAACGTAAACCGATACCTTTTCCTTCGCTGGCTCCTTCAATTATTCCAGGTATATCAGCCATACAGAACGATTGATGCTCGCGATAAGAAACAATTCCCAGGTTAGGTACCAATGTTGTAAACGGATAATCTGCAATCTCTGGTTTAGCTGCCGAAACAACAGATAACAAAGTTGATTTACCAGCATTTGGGAAACCTACTAAACCAACATCTGCTAAAACTTTTAACTCAAGTATGGCGGCCATTTCAACAGCATCCTCTCCCGGCTGTGCATATCGCGGTGTTTGATTGGTAGAAGATTTAAAATGCACGTTACCTAAACCACCACGTCCACCTTTAACCAGGATCTCCTGCTGATCGTGTTCTGTTATTTCAAAGAGCACTTCGCCCGTTTCGGCATCCTTGGCTACTGTACCCAATGGCACTTCAATGTACTTATCTTCACCATCGGCACCGGTAGATCCTTGTTTTCCACCCGATCCACCATGACCTGCAAAGATATGACGTTTGTATTTCAGATGCAGCAGCGTCCAGGTATTTCGGTTACCTGTAACAATGATATGACCACCACGTCCGCCATCTCCACCATCGGGTCCACCCATGGCAACAAACTTCTCACGACGCAAATGCGCTGATCCAGCTCCACCTTTTCCTGAGCGACAAAATATTTTAACGTAATCAACAAAATTTGATCCGGCCATAACATTGTTTTTATGCTTGCAAAAATACAATAAGCCACGGCAATACAAAAGACTACCGTGGCTCAGTGTTATAAAAGTATTGTTAAACTTCGGCTTCTACTACTTTATCAAGAACCTGGCAGATATTGGTGAAAATTTCTTCGATATCTCCCACTCCTTTTACAGATTTGTAAACTCCTTTTTTCTTGTAATAATCCAATACAGGCAAGGTCTGAGCCTCGTATACTTCCAAACGTTTCTTGATGGTTTCTTCGTTGTCATCAGAACGACCTGAAGTTTGACCTCTAAGAACCAAACGCTCAATCAACTCTTCATTTTCTACCTCCAAATTAAGAAGAGCAGAAAGAGACCTGCCATGATCAATTAATAATCCGTTTAAAGCTTCAGCCTGAGCAACAGTTCTTGGAAAACCATCAAACAGTATACCTTTATCAATAGGAAGTTTCTCCATAAAAACATCCATAATGTCGATAATTACATCATCAGGCACTAATTCACCTTTATCAATAAAGCTTTTGGCAATCATACCTTCAGCTGTATTATTGTGAATAGCATTTCTTAATAAATCACCTGTTGAAACATGTTCCAAGCTGTACTTTTCAGCAATTTTTACCCCTTGAGTTCCTTTTCCAGATCCGGGAGGTCCAAAGATTACAAGATTAAGCATTTTCGATATTTAAATATTATTACTCCGCCAATGTATAGATATTCCGCAAGTTACGACCATATCCATCGTAATCCAATCCATAACCCACAATAAAATCATTTGGAATATTCATCCCGACATAATGTAAGGTTATATCTTTCTTACATGCATCTGGTTTAAACAACATGGTAGCCACACGCACTTCTGCCGGCCCCATCGATTTAACCTGATCAACCGTATTAGAAATAGTTAATCCAGTGTCAACAATATCCTCCAGTAATACAATCGTACGACCGGTAATATCTTCGTTTAAACCAATCAGTTCTTTTACTTTACCTGTTGATCCGGTTCCCTGATAGGAAGAAAGCTTAACAAAGCTGATCTCACAAGGAATGGTAATTCGTTTCATTAAATCCGAGGCAAACATAAACGAACCATTCAATACACATAACATCAAAGGATTTTTGCCTTCCAGTTCTGTATTTATACGTGTTGCAACTTCTTCAACTGCTTTTAAAATATTTTCTTCGGAAATGCTTAATACAAATTCCTTATCTAATACTTTAACTCGTTCCATTTTAGGTTCTTTTTATTATTGCCATAAAAAACATAAACCTCTTTTACAGAGGCATTATCCTGCCTTAAAAGAGGTTAATTCAGGTTTTAAGCTGCAAAATTATAAAAAATATGCTTAAACACATGCATTTAGTTTGTTGTTATATATTTTTGTGAAATATTTTAGTTTCTTACAACTATTAATAATTTAAATAAACCATTTGATATGCAACCAAAAGTGAGCATTATTATGGGTAGCACATCTGATTTGCCAGTGATGAAAAAAGCTGCCGACTTTTTGAATGACCTTGAAATTCCTTTTGAAATTAACGCTTTGTCGGCTCATAGAACGCCTGCACAAGTAGAGGAGTTTGCCAAGAACGCAGAAGACAGAGGGGTGAAAGTTATTATTGCAGCTGCTGGGATGGCAGCTCATTTGCCTGGAGTAATTGCTTCGATGGTGAAAATACCGGTTATTGGTGTACCAATTAATGCCAGCCTGGATGGACTTGATGCTTTATTAGCTATTGTTCAGATGCCTCCGGGAATACCTGTAGCAACTGTTGGAATTAATGGCGCCCAAAATGCAGGAATTCTGGCTGCACAAATTATTGCAACCGGCGATGCTGCTCTTGCTGAGAAAGTAGCCGCATTTAAAGAAAGCCTGAAAGATAAAATTGTTAAAGCTAATCAGGAATTAGCTGAAGTAAAGTATAAGTTTAAAACAAACTAAGATTTTGTTTTAATAATGTTTTTGGAGAGTCAACTCAAATGAGTTGACTCTTTTTGTTTATTTGACTTTGAACATTTTAATTAATAAATTTATAATACTGATAACCAGACCGTATTATGAATAGGTATTTGAGTGTTCTAATCCTTGCCGGTTCACTAACTGCACTAAATGCTTTTGCTCAGGAATTGACTTATACCGGCCCTGTTAATAATGCCTTGGCTGATGTTAAAACTATGGATCAATCTGTTTGGGCATCCTTTAACAATGCGTCATCCTTAGCGACTTACACTGATCCAGGTATTGGCGCATCCTTTCAAAATAAATTCAGCATTAAAGAATTAAGCACCAGAGCTATTGCTGCTGCATTTCCAATAAAATTTGGCGTTATATCAGCCGGAGTTTTACAGAGTGGATATAGCAAAAGTCTTGTAACCAGATATGGAATATCTTACAGTAGAAGTTTTGGCAGCACTACTTCTGCCTTCTTTCAATACAACTATGCTAACCATAAGATTGAGTCAAGTGGTAGAAGTGATGGATATTATTCTGCTTTTGGATTAACTCAAAAGATAACTTCAGAATTTTATATGGCTTTGTTAATTGCCAATCCTGAGCAAGCAAAAATGAGTTATGCAAACCTTAAGATTGATATACCCTCTTATTTTAATGTGGGAATAACGTGGTCGAATAACGACTGGATAAGGGTAATTGCTGAAGCCGAAAAAGAACTGGACAGGGATCCGGTTTTTAAAGGAGCTATTGAGTTGGCTATTAATCAATTCTTATTTGTGAGATCAGGTGTAAAAGGTAAACCTTTAGAATTCACTTTCGGATCAGGATTTAAATGGCCTAAGATCAATATTGATGTTGGATTCCGATATCATCAACAGTTGGGCATTTCATCTGCTGCAGGAATCTCTTATTTATTCAATCATAAGAAAAAATGAAAAGAACTGTACTACTTGTGATTCTCATGAGTATTGTAGTTATAACCAATGCTCAGGATATAAACGATGCACGAAAGATGATATCGGATATGATTGAGCAGCTTGCAGAACAGCAACAGATGGATTTCGACTATGACGAACTTGTGAATGATCTTATTAATCTAACTCAAAATCCAATCAACCTAAATAACACAACTAAAGAGGAACTGGAAAAACTTTTCTTTTTAAATGATTACCAGATTGAAAACATCCTTTTCTACCAATATAATAATGGTCCGATCATGGGTGTTTATGAGTTGCAGGCAATAGAAGATCTGGATCAACCAACAATTGAAAGAATGCTACCTTTTGTCACCGTCGGAGAGGTAATAAAAAAACAAAAATACTACACTAACTATCGATTTCTCGGAAGACTTCAAACCTGGGTCCAGACTCCGCAGGGTTATTTATCAGAATCAGACTCCATTCCTCCTGCTTATGCAGGTAGTAAGTTAAGATGGTTAACAAAAGGTAGAGTTGACATAGGTGATAAATGGATTGCAGGATTTACACTTGAGAAAGACCCGGGTGAAGCGGCTTTCCCAGATGCTCAGCCAATTGCAGATTTTACATCAGCATTTCTGCAATGGAATGATGTTAACAATGCAATTAAGAAACTAATAATTGGTGATTATCGCCTTTCATTCGGACAAGGATTGGGTATATGGAGCGATATGGCATTTTCAAAATCAACTGAAACCGGCCAGTTAAGAAGGCGAAGCAGAGGATTAAATAACTATACCTCAGTAAACGAATCTTCCTTTTTCAGAGGAATAGCCACTGAAGTTAGTCTCAAGAAGGTGCTGTTAACACCATTCTATTCATTTAAAACGATTGATGGTTCAGTGCAGTCAGATTCTATAAAAGAAGAAGATTTTATCCGTTCCATTCAGGAAACAGGATATCATCGAACAGCATCCGAAATTGCCAATCGTCACACAATAAAGGAATCTATTTTGGGAGCTGATCTGCAATTCAAGCATCATTTATTTAGTATTGATGCAGGTTATTCTAACTGGCATATCAATAAGAACTGGCAACCAGAGCAGCATTTAAAAAATATGTATCATTTTTCGGGCAATAGATTAGAATCAGCCTGGATATCACCATCCATTTTTCTGGGTAAACTAAACTTATTTGGCGAATTCGCATTCCAAAATTTCAAGGAATGGGGTTTATACCAGGGTCTGACTTACAAACCAGGCTCAGATATAATAACCAGTTTAGCCTATCGCAAATACAGCAATGGTTTTACAGCATTAAACAACCAGCCATTTGCAGAATCTTCGGTTCCAGGAGGAGAATCAGGGATTTATGCATCCTTTCAGTTTAAGCCCATCCCACGATGGACTGTAAAAACATATGCTGATTTATTTCAATACAGTTGGTTGCGTTATAATGTTTATGCTCCATCAGCAGGATTTGAGTGGTTCTTTCAGCTCGATCATCAAATCAATTGGCAACACTCCTTTTATATTCGTTACAAAAGCACTACAAAAGAGATTAACTCATCAAAGTCTCTTACACTTTATGAGATATCAGATTATACCAAACGGAGTATTCGTATTTATTATGATTTCAAACTAAATGATCAATGGGAATTTCATACCCAAACAGAACATTCATTCTTTAATGGTGACGAAAACTCAACAGGCTGGATGGTATTACAGGATATTATTTACACCGGCAAAAAAATTGGAGCTTCGTTCAGATATACTTTATTTGATGTGGATGATTACAACAGTCGCATATACTCCTATGAACCGGATGTTTTGTATGCTTTCACTATTCCTTCTTATCAATACAGTGGAGCCAAAATTATTGCGAATGCGAATGTGAAAATTATGCGTGGTTTACGGTTCTGGTGTCGCTTATCACATGTCATGTATCGAAACAAAGAAAGTATCAGCTCAGGTTATCAGGAAATAAAAGGAAACAAGCTCACTGAATTAAAAGTTCAAGCGCAATATTTATTCTGACAACTATCACTAAATGAAAAATTTCCATGCCATTGAAAGACTCAATTAACATGGAAATCTATATTTCTTAGTAATATTCCTAAATTCAGAATATACCTGCATTAATAAATAGCCTCAGCTACCTGACGTGTACTTTGAGTTGCCATCATGGTATAGAAATGTAAGATAGGAACATTATGTGCCATTAGTTCTTTGGCCTGTTGGATAGTCCACTCAACACCTACCTGTTTCACCTCATCATTATTTTTACATTTACGTATTTCTTTTGCAAAATCTTCAGGAATATCCACATGGAAAATCTTTGGCAACACCGTAAGCTGATTCATTAAAGTGATTGGTTTTAATCCCGGAATAATTGGAACATTTATACCCATAGCACGACATTTATCAACAAACTCAAAATACTTCTGGTTGTCGAAAAACATCTGTGTTACAATATACTCAGCTCCAGCATCAACTTTTGCTTTAAGAAAACTCAAATCCGAATCCAGATTAGGTGCCTCTTCATGCTTTTCAGGATAACCTGCCACACCAAAGCTAAATGGTGTATCAAAAGGATCCATTAATGTTCCATCGAGGAATTTACCCTGATTCAGTTCTTTAACCTGATTTACAAGATCAATGGCATATTTATTTGCCTCTTCATTAGGTTGATAGAAACGTTCACGCTGAGCATTGTCTCCGCGAAGAACCAAAATATCATTAATCCCCAGAAAATTCAGATCGATGAGTGCATATTCGGTTTCGCTTTTTGTAAAACCACTACAAATAATATGTGGTACCACCTTAATTCCATAGCGATGCTGAATTGAAGCAGCTACTGCAACAGTACCCGGACGTTTACGAACTACACGGCGTTCGAAAAGACCATTCTCTGTATTTTTGTATACCATCTCATCGCGATGCGAAGTGATATTAATATACAATGGATTGAACTCTTTTAACTGATCGATAGTGTAAAAAACCTTATCGATGTTGTTACCTTTCAAAGGAGGCAACAATTCAAATGAAAAAGCAGTTTTTTTCGATGAATTAATTAATTCGGCTACAGTCATGTTTTACTGTTAATTAGTTTTCAAGTTGACCTGATGCTGTGGTATCACCCTACCAACTTGCTTATAATGGTTAATGTTTATTTATATTGAAGGTTTAGCGGAATCCATTTTTCCACATCCTCTACTGTTGTTTGCTTTCGTTTAGCCAGATCATCCACCTGATCTTTACCAATCTTGCCCACACCAAAATACATAGCTTCAGGATGAGCCAGATAAATACCGCTGACTGATGCGTTAGGCAACATACTGAAGTGTTCCGTCAATGTGATTCCTGCATTGTCCTCAGCATTTAACAGATCAAAAAGTGCACGCTTTTCGCTGTGATCAGGACAGGCTGGATAACCCAACGCAGGACGAATACCTCTGTATCGCTCCCGAATAAGATTATCATGATCAATTACCTCATCAGGCGCATACGCCCAGAATTCGGTACGAACCCGGTAATGAAGTAATTCAGCAAATGCTTCAGCCAGACGATCGGCCAGTGATTTCAACAAAATACTGCTGTAATCGTCATGTTCTGCTTCAAAAAGTGCTGTCCACTTTTCAATACCGATACCAGCTGTTACAGCAAAACCACCAATATGGTCAAATCGCATACTGTCTTTTGGAGCCACATAATCACTCAAACAATGATAAACCTCCTTGCCCGGTTTCTCCTGTTGCTCTCTTATATGATGGAAAGTGGTTAACACTTCCTGTCTCGATTGATCGGTATATACCTCGATATCATCACCCACACTGTTAGCCGGGAATATTCCGAATACGGCATTAGCCTGAAGCATGTGTTCTTTTTCAATTCGATCAAGCATTGCCTGCGAATCCTGATATAACTTTAAGGCCTCCTTAGCTTTTGCAAGTCCTTCTTCCGTTTTGAAACGTTCCAGCCAGCTTGACTCCGAAGCTTCGTCAGATACATTTTCAATGCCATCGTAATTACCTGTCAGTCGCCATGCCTGATAAAAGAACGTCCAGTCAATAAATTTACGAATCTCGTTAATTGGATAATCCTCCAATACCCTGACACCTATATCTGTTGGAAGAGGTGTAATGGTATTTTTCCAATCTATCTGATGCTTTTTTGCACGTGCCTCTTCAATAGAAACCAGTTTCACTTCTTTCTTATTTGAATTGCGCTCACGAAGCCCCTCGTATTCATTTCTGATACTTTCGGCAAACTTTTCCTTGTCCTTATTAGACAACAAAGCACTTACTACCTGTACACTCTTTGATGCATCTTTTACATGCACAACAGGGTGTTTGTAGTTGGGTTCAATTTTTACAGCTGTATGTATTTTGGATGTTGTTGCTCCACCAATCAGCAATGGAAGACTTAAATTCCGCTTGTCCATCTCACGGGCAACATTTACCATCTCTTCCAATGATGGAGTAATCAATCCACTCAAGCCAATAATATCCACCTCTTGTTTGATGGCTTCATCAATAATTTTCTCAGTGGGGACCATCACACCAAGGTCGATTACCTCATAATTGTTACAAGCCAGAATAACACCCACAATATTTTTCCCTATATCGTGAACATCTCCTTTAACAGTTGCCATCAGCACTTTACCGGCTGATGAACTGGTGTTTCCGGCAGCTGCCTTTTCTTCTTCGATAAAAGGTTGCAAAATAGCTACCGCCTTTTTCATTACCCGAGCCGTTTTAACCACCTGAGGTAAAAACATTTTACCCGATCCGAATAAGTCACCTACCACATCCATACCGGCCATCAACGGACCTTCAATTATATCTAAAGAGAACTCATATTTATCACGAGCCTCTGCTAAGTCTTCTTCAAGAAAATCAGGAATACCTTTTACCAAACAGTATGACAAACGCTCCTCGAGATTACCATCTCTCCATTTCAAACGATCATCTTCCTTGCCTTCTACTTTCTGGTCTTTCAGTTTCTCAGCAAATTCAATCAGACGTTCTGTTGCATCTTCTCTGCGATTCAGAATCACATCTTCCACCCGCTCCAATAAATCCTTCGGAATATCATCATAAATCTGAAGCATTCCCGGATTTACAATACCCATATCCATACCAGCCTTGATGGCATGATACAAAAAGGCCGAGTGCATTGCCTCGCGCACAACATTATTTCCTCTGAATGAGAAAGAAAGATTACTAACGCCACCACTTACCTTAGCATATGGCAGATTTTCCTTGATCCATTTAGTGGCATTAATAAAATCAACACCATAGTTATTGTGTTCTTCAATACCGGTTGCAATTGCCAGGATATTAGGATCAAAAATGATATCTTCCGGAGCAAAATTTACTTTTTCAGTCAATAATTTATAAGCTCTCGAACAAATCTCCGTGCGTCGCTCAAAGGTGTCTGCCTGACCTTTTTCATCGAATGCCATTACAACAACGGCAGCACCATATTGCTTTATCTTTGCAGCCTGAGCCAAAAATGGTTCTTCACCCTCTTTTAAACTGATTGAGTTAACAACTGCTTTACCTTGCAAACATTTCAATCCTGCTTCCAGCACTTCCCACTTTGAACTGTCAACCATAACCGGAAGACGTGCAATATCAGGCTCTGATCCCATCAGGTTTAAAAAGGTAACCATCTCCTTCTTGGCATCCAACATGGCATCATCCATGTTTACATCAATGATCTGAGCACCCCCTTCAACCTGATCACGGGCAATATTTAAAGCTTCGTCGTATTTTTCTTCCCTTATCAAACGGGCAAACTTAAGTGATCCTGCCACATTGGTCCGTTCACCCACATTGATGAAGTTTGATTCCTTCGAGAAAGTCAAACCTTCCAATCCACTCAAACGGGTTACATGATCAACCTTTGCCTCTTTATGAACCTGAGCCTGTTTGATCATTTTGGCAAACTCACGAATATGATCAGGAGTTGTACCACAGCATCCACCAATAATATTTACCAAACCACCCTCAAGATATTCTTTCACCTGAGGTGCCATTTGAACAGGTGTCTCGTCATACTCACCAAACTGGTTTGGTAAACCTGCATTAGGATAAGCACTGATTTTGAAAGGTGCTTTTTTACCTAACTCCTCAATATATGGTTTTAAGTCTTTGGCTCCGAATGAGCAATTCAACCCAACCGAAAGCAAATCAACATGAGAAACAGAATTCAGAAATGCTTCCATGGTCTGACCGGATAATGTTCGCCCACTCGCATCAGCTACTGTTGCCGAAACCATAACCGGCATTTTTTCAATGCCTCTGTCTTTCAATGCTTCATCAATAGCAAACAAAGCAGCCTTGGCATTCAAGGTGTCGAAAATAGTCTCAACCAGAAACAAATCAACACCTCCATCAAGTAATCCATCCACCTGTTCGCGGTAAGCCTCTTTTAAATCATCAAAACTAACCGCACGAAAACCCGGGTTATTAACATCAGGAGATAACGAAGCTGTTTTATTTGTAGGGCCAATTGCACCTGCTACAAAACGAGGTTTATCATCGGTATTAAATTCTTCAGCTGCTTCACGGGCAATGATGGCACTTTGCTTATTCAACTCACTCACAACAAATTCCATTTCATAATCAGCCTGCGAAATAGATGTTGCATTAAAAGTATTGGTTTCAATTATATCGGAACCAGCTTCAAGGTATTGCTTGTGTATGCCTTTTATAATTTGTGGCTGAGTAATCGACAAGAGATCATTGTTGCCTTTCAGCGGGGCACTATGGTTTTTAAAACGTTCGCTCCTAAAGTCTTCTTCCTCCAGTTTATGGTTTTGAATAAGGCTCCCCATCGCTCCATCCAGCAAGAGCACCCGCTCTTTAACAATTTTATATAACAATTCCGTTCTTGTCATAAAATATCGGTAAAAATAAATGTGGTTAATGTTTTTATGGTATTTGCTTCAACTCCGGAGAGCAGCAGTCAATGTTTAATAACATATAGAATTGACAAATGTTATGCACACTTTGCAAAATTACTATATTTTTTAGGAATAAGGTGTAGGATAAAGATTTGAATTATCAGAGTGTTTGATTTATTCGAAGTTTTTCCATTTTTCTCCACTTTAATTACACCAACTTCCCCCAATAGTACATCCGGTTTTTATAGTTTTGAAACTAAATACCAGATGTAAGTAAACTAAAATCAATCGATAAAATGAAGTCAATTAAATTTTTGTTTGCAGCAGCACTTGTAATCATAGCTGCAGCCTGTCAAACTAAAGAAGTAAAATACAGTGGACATCCACTTTTTGATGATAATCCGTTAACAGCTGATCCATGCGCATTGGTGTATAATGACACCTTGTATTTATTTACAGGATCTGATGAGGCAGAACCAGGTCATGAAGGATTTGTGATGAAGAAATGGTATGTTTTTTCAACACCAGATATGGTCAACTGGACGAACCATGGCGTAAAACTATCGCTTGATGACTTTGAATGGGCATCTCATAATGCTTTTGCAGGCCATTGTGTTGAAAACAATGGTAAATTCTGGTGGTATGTCCCAATGGTTCATAAGGATTCTACAACACGTGTACATGAAGGATTTGCAATGGGCGTGGCTGTTGCTGATCATCCGCTGGGCCCGTATAAAGATGCATGTGGCAAATCGATTATTGCTGATACTACAGCCAACTCAATCGTCTTAAATATCGATCCTGCTGTTTATGTTGATGATGACAAACAGGTTTATATGTTCTGGGGGTCGTGGAATGCTGCACGCTATGTAAAACTAAAAGACAATATGGTTGAAACAGATGGACCTGTAATGACTGTTGATGCTAAAAACTTTTTTGAGGCTCCCTGGATTCATAAAAAAGGTGATACTTATTATTTGTCGTATGCAGCTCATTACCCATCAACTACCGAATATTCAACTTCAAAAAGTATTCATGGCCCATGGGAATATCAGGGAGTAATTAATGATACACTACCTAATTCTCCAACCAATCATCAGGCTATCATCACCTTTAAAGGTCAGGATTATTTCATTTATCATGATGCAAGCTCTAAAACGGGCGGACCTTTCCGTCGTAGTGTCTGCATTGATAAACTGGAATATGACGAGAATGGACAAATTAAGAAAGTTGTGCGCACCTCAACAGGGGTACCTCAAATATAAGAACTTATGTGATTAATAGTTTGTAAAGCGGATTAAGGCAAATTGTCTTATCCGCTTTTTTGCTAAAGTTGTAATATCTTTATTTCTTTAACAAAAAACTAAGTATGAATATTTGCTTTTGCAATACTAATAAATCCTGGGGTGGTGGAGAAAAATGGCATCTCGAAATGGCTACAGCTTTTTCTGAACTAGAAGGTTATAAAGTATCATTCTTATTAGCTGAAAAAAGTGTACTTAACCAAAAGATCAATTCAGAAAAGATTCATAAGCTGTTATTTGATGTTAATAAATTTAGCTTTCTCAATCCCTTTAAAAGTTCGAGATTAAAAAAGTTATTATTGGCCCATCATTTTGATCTGATAATATTTAACGGTCCAAACGAACTAAAACTTGTAGCAAAAGTTGCCAAAGCATGCGGAATTAAAAAGATTATTTATCGGAGAGGAAGCGATAAAGTGATAAAGAATTCCTTTATAAACAGGAATCTTCTCGAGAACATTGTCACCAATATAATTGCTAATTCAGAGGCAACAAGATTATCATTGTTAAAAAGTGGAATTAGAATTGAAGACAAAATACAAGTCATAAACAATGGCATTATTCCTCCAAAAAATAAATACCCTGAAAATAAGAATAATCCAACTGTAATTGGAGCATTAGGTCGACTCGAACCCCAAAAGGGTTTTGATTTACTAATTCAATCAGCTTCAGTATTGAAAAATATGGCTGTTGACTTTAAACTTATTATTGGTGGAAGTGGAAGTAAAGAAACTGAACTTCGTGCTCTGGTTACAGAAAATAACCTGGAAGAGAATATTGAATTTGCTGGTTTTATTGAAGACAGCTATGGTTTTCTAAGTAAGTGTGATGTCTTTGCATTATCATCGCGCTACGAAGGATTTGGTTATGTTATGGTAGAAGCCATGTTTTGCAGCTTACCAGTAGTTGCATACAATACCAGTTCAGCCAAAGAAATAGTTATCCATAATGAAACAGGTTTATTAATCGAGAATTACAATATTAATGAGTTCGCCAATGCCTTAGCTCAACTAATAAAAAATAAAGAATTCTGTATCGAACTTGGACAGAAAGGAAATCAAAGAGCATTTGACTATTTCAGCTTCGGTGATTCTGTAAATAAAATCAAAAAAATCTTTGAAGATCAATAGAAAAACAGGTTTAAATAGTATCCTTACCTGTTTTTGTCAAACCATATTCAGTCCAATAAATCTTATTTTTAATGTGATCCTCTAATATACTCCTGAATTTCTCATCACGAGGTAAGGTCTTATGAAAGAGATGATACTGAATAGCAAGGTGTTTAACTGGTTTTACTTTATAACCATAATTTCGTAATCTGGCTTCAAGATCTGTATCTTCTCCAATAGCTGGTAAAGTGTATCGTTCATCAAATCCATTTATGTTCAAAAGCATTTGCTTATGCAAAGAAAAATTTGAACCTAATATGCCTTTATCTTTCTTATTGATCTTCTTTCTTAGAAAGGAAGTTCGAACGTAAATTCCATTTTCTGAGTGTTTTTCAAATGTCAGAAATGTCTTTAAAAAACCCCGCCTTTCCATATAACCTTTCTTAACCATTTCAGGTGTAAGTTTGGAAGTTAGTTCAGCACTCAGATTAACACGCCTTCCGGCTAAAACAGTATCCGTCAATTTATTTATAAAATGCTCCTTCACAAAGTGCCTGTGAGGAATACAATCTGCGTCATTAAAAATGATATAGTCTGATTCAGCAGCTAAAATCGCCTTATTTAAAATGGCATTTTTATTCCATCCAATATCTTCATGCCAAACATGTTTTATCTTAAATGGATAAGAGTCTTTAATTGCAATAATTTCATCTACTACATGAGATGCTGAACCATCATCTGCAATAATAATTTCGAATTCTTTAAACGATTGTCGGGAATAACCAGCCAGCACAAGCTTCAGCCAATCTATTTTATTATAAAATGAAAGAATTACAGAGGTCTTCATGGTAATCGTATTCGATTAAATTACTTTGATAAAACTAATAACAGCTATTAATTCTCCAGATGTTTAATAATTACTTCAGCAAGTCTGTTCCAATCAAACTCTTCAATCTTCTTTCGCCCATTTGCACCCAGAGTTTTTTGCTTTTCGATATCAAGCAAAACAGACTTAATACCTTTTTTAATAGCCCATCGATTCCTGCGAACCAATATTCCGGTTTGTTTATCAATAATTAAATCCTTAGTTCCCGACTGAGTGGCAACCACAGGTATTCCACAAGCCATAGCTTCCGCAACGGTATTAGCCCAACCTGCTCTTTTCTCCGCTGAAACAAAAATATCAGCACGATGGAATAACTCCGTATTTTTTTCAAAAGGATGATTAAGAACAAAATCAAATGGTACAGTCGAACTAAATTGCTCGATCATCAGTTGTGATTTTTTATCCACAGGAGAATCAAACAGTAGTAATCTAATGTTTTTGTGTTTTTTATATAGACTTTCACAGGCCTTAATAGCAATCATAGTACCCTTACGCTTAACCGAAAGCCGTCCATACATCATAATAGTAAAAACATCAGATGGCTCTTTATCAATCTTTTTAGGTTTATAAACAGTGGTATCAATACCTCCTATCGCTTTGAATGGTTGAATATGGAATTTCTTTTTATCATACTCATATATATTGGATGAACAGGCAAATATTTCAATATCCTTATGCTTAAGAATATCTTTCATTGGCTCGTTCTCCTTTACATGATAGAATATCTTGCGCTTAGCATTACTATTAACAAGGTAGTCAATACGATTAGAATCTGTCAAAAAAAGCGCATCCAAGGTATAAGAGCTCAAATCTCCTAACGCTGCCATTGATCCCTTAAAGTCATACCAATCAGGACCTTTACCATCTGGAGTAAACACAGTAAACTGATGTCCCATCTTTAAAAAGATATTTCCAAGCTCCAAAAATCGCTTTACGCCTCCGTATAGTTTTGTATGTGGCAGGATTACTCCTAGATGCATAATGACCTATTCTTTAAAAATATTATAATTACAAAGATAAATAAACTTGATGAAGCTTTTCTCCATATTTTGCCCAAGAGAAATCAATGACATCATTCCTTACATTCTGTTTAATTAGAAAAGCTTTTCTAATGCTGTCCATCACTGTTTCAAGTGAGTCGTTATATGGATCAAACAAGAAACCATTGTCACCGTGACGAATAATATCAGGACAAAAACCTGTATCAGAAGCTACCGGAACCAAGTTAGAGAGCATTGCTTCTAATAATGGTACAGGGCCTCCTTCTAAAAATGAAGGGGAACAAAAAACATCCATTTGCTTATACAAAGAGGGATAATCTTCATACTCCGCATTATCGACATATCTGAAATTAGGTGAATTCAGCATTTTGTCGAACTTATCATATTTGTCCCAATCTTTCCCTACAAGTAAAAAATTATAATCAGGCATATTCAACACCAAATCACAAATAAGTTCAGGATTTTTTCTTTCGTAATAGGCACTACAGAAACCAATGGTATTTCCTTCTCTTTTTTCTTTTGGTGTGAAAAATTCAGGATTGGAAGCTAGATGATATACCAATACATTCTCTTTTTTAACACCCATCTGTATCAATTCATTGGCCATGTTCTGGTTAAGACAAATAACCTTTTATGCTTTCCGCAAGGTGTAGGCAGCATGATTTTTTGAATAGAATTTGGTCCAAACAGGATGTGTAAACATCACAAAACATTTCTTCTTTGCTAAAAACGGATTGTATCGTAATGCTCTTGAAAAATATTTCTGATGCAGAAAATAATACCCATTGGCAACCGGCAGATTCTTAAAATTTTGTGAATACAAAACTTCACTTTCTTCATTGAAATATCTTGATAATCGCCGTGCCTTTGCTCCAAGTATCCATTTCTCTGTTCCAATTTGAGAAGTGAAAAGAAATTTATCAATGTGTTTTACTTGCTTAAAAAGAAACACAAGTTTTTGAAGATAGTACTTCCATTTGAATTCAAAAAAGTCTCTCACATCTTACGTTTAAATAATTAATCAGGCCAATAAAAGAGAACAATACAATTGATTATTATTAATAATAAAACGCAGAAACTCTTTATCCCCCTTAAACTTCACTCTAGTTTAAACTACTAATTAGTTGTGTAAAAGTAATAAAAAGATTGATGTTGCTTCTGGGAAGCATTTAATTACTAAATAGAAAAGGTCCCAGATTTACCCCAGTATCTTAAGAAGAATTTAATTAAACATTCAGCAAATTAACCGGCTTGAATATTAAAAATCGCCATAAACTGAGTTCAATTGCTAGCTTTATCGAAGTTGATTTTTAAAGGAAATCCAATAACTCAGATTATATTTTGTATTTTAAAACAACACTAGCTATAATATAGCTAAATACTGTATCCTGCATTGGTTTTATCAAAATATTTTTGAAGAACCATTAATGAGATTAGATCTTCTTGTTTCTTATTCTGAAACTGTTTAACAAACGCATTTGCATTTTTAACAATACCAATTGCTTTATCAGGGTTAAGCATATAATAATTTAGTTTTTCTTCCAGATTAGAATAATCATCCTCAACATGAATATAATGATAATCCGGAAGTAGCTTGCCTTCCATAAACCATGTTTCAAATTTTGGTTTTGGCATAACTGCAACGGAATTAGAAGACATGATCCATTTTAGATTGGTTGCAACATCATTACCTTCAAGACTCATGATAAACTTATATTCCAATTGCTCCTGAATGGATAGCTTTTCTTTAAACCAACTACTATCAATATTCCTTCCTTTAACCTGTCCAACATCACACATTGAATGATTGATGAACTTCTCCATAAAAGAAATTCTATTAACTAATCCATTTTTAATATAACCTCGCCAAACCAATCGATCCTTTTTATCGGCAAAATGCTTGCGATCGTATATAAAATTAAAATGTCGAATTCTATTTAAGTTCAACAAAACAGAATTCTCGTTACTTTCAACTATTGGTCTGCTTTTAACTATTGAAGGCTCTGATGGTATTTCTGTGATATCTCCGAAGAGATAATTAAATTTTAAATCTTTATTAAAAAACCGCGTGTATTCAACTGTATCAAAGAAATATGTTTTGAGTCTACCTGTATACAAAAAGTCGTTAAGTTGAATGCCTTTACTTAATGGAGTATAATCCTGTATTTTATTATAATAGTTAACCCTTTCTAAAATGTATGCCTCATCAAAACTAGAGATTGATTTGAGTTGCGTTTCTAATCTTCTTTGTGGCAAAAACTTATTAATATAAAGCCTAATAAAATTAGAAGCGTAATATTTAAACTTATTGTTCTTTCTGGTTCTTAATGGAAGTATTTGAGTAATCTTATTCACAATTTCACGAATAAATTAACCTGAATTATTGAGATAATACTTCCTTATAATAAGAAATAAGATTTTGAGCAACCTCTTCTTCCCTAAAATTCAGAGCCTGTTTTTTACCTTCTTCAATCATTGCCTTCTGAAGATTTGAATCATTCAAAATTGATTTCATTAAATCGCCAAGTTCTTCAGTATTGCCATACTCAGAATAACGGGCAGCGTCACCACCAACCTCAGGAAAACAACTTCCTTTTGTTGTGATAACAGGCGTTCCTGAGTTTAAAGCTTCTAAGATGGGTATACCAAACCCCTCAAACAAAGAAGGATAAACAAACAATTTTGCCATTTGATATATTGCAGGTAACTCAGGTGTTTCAACGTTGTGGAGAAAAATGGCTTTATCTTCAATATTATTGTCTGTAACGAATTTCTTGATTTTAGACAGGTATTGTGTTGGTCTGCCAACAGCCACCACAGGCAAATCTATATTTGACTTCACCAAAGCTTCAAAAATTCCAAGTAAATTTTTGCGTGGCTCAATTGTTCCAACATACAAAATAAATTCATCAGGAAGATGATACTTCCTTTTAATCTTATCGATCTCTTCGATCGATGCACTATCATAAAATATTGGATTACAACCCTGATAAATAATCTTGATTCGATCAGGGTCAGTTCCAAAGAACTCAACAATATCATCTTTCGACTGCTTACTAATGGCTATAATACCATCAGCAATCTTTAGTGCATGCTTGTATTTTCTTTTAAAAATAGAACGATAACTTGCATCATACAAATGAGGGAAACGCATGAAGATAGCATCATGCATTGTTACCACTGATTTGGTATTTGTTTTGCCAATTCCAATGGGTAACTCATGGCTCAATCCATGATAAATATCCAGATTATTCTTTTTAATCTCTTTCGTTACCCCTTTTGTCCTCCAGTAATTTCGAAAAGTTTTGTGTAGAAATGAATCGGGCATAACCGTCTGTGCATGCTTGATAGACTCAAACTCAATTCCTTTATCTTCTTTAAGTTTATAAAGAAAATATTCCTGTTCTGGATGAAATTTGGTCAAGGCATCAATGCACCATCGACTATAATTTCCTAGTCCGCTTCTATTAAAAAATGCTCTTTTGGCATCGAATCCAATTCTCATAGAGTAATGGCAAAGATTATAACTGTTTAACGTATATACTCTGTTTGCTATACCTTGACAAAGGTAAGAAAATGATAATGACTTATCATTATTATGAAAGGTAAAACAAAACACCTGAATTTAAATGTAATTTAAACTATTTACTATTTCATTTACGAAAAATCAGCTAAGCTGTCTTATTATTCATATTAATACCTTTATTTTGCAGCTTATTTAAATCAACTCCTTCTAATATACCAATCTTAAGGTATAACAAATAGAAAGAGAAGAAAGAAAAACACTTTGAATGAGGCTTTTACTACTAAATTCCATAGGTCGAACTAAATGGGGTGGAGGAGAGAAATGGATGCTTATGACTGCTAAGAAATTAATTTCCAGGGGTCATGAAGTATATATTGGTTGCTCCCAAAACTCTTTGTTAGAGCGACATGCAAAAGCCGATGAATTGCCTGTATTACCCATTAGCATTTATTCCGATTTCAGTCTTCTTGGCTTATTAAAACTGAAAAAGTATTATAAAGAAAAGCCTTTTGATGCGATAATAGGATGCCAGAATCGTGATGTTAGAATTGCAGGTTTTTTAGTAAAAAAACTACTTAAATCAAACTGCCTTGTATACAGTCGACAAGGAGTCCAGCTACTCAATAATTCTAAAAAGTATAAGTATAGCTTTTTACCTTTCTGCGATGGCATTATTACCAATACAGATACCATTAAAAAGGAATATGACAGTTATGGCTGGTGGGCTGATGGTTTTGTAAAAGTAATACATAACGGTGTTGAAAATCATAATGATGAATTAAAACCATTTGATTATGGCAAATTCATAAAGGTCAATGAAAACTCTTATAAAGTTTTATCCACAGGAAGATTATCAACGCAAAAAGGATTTAAATACCTGATTGATGCCGCTAAAGAAGTCATCAAACTAAAGCCTGACACCTATTTTTTTATTGCCGGTAAAGGCAAACGAAAAAGAGAATTAAAAGAACAGATCTCAAAAAATGGTTTATCATCCAACGTCTTCTTAATTGGTTTTCAAGAAAATGTTATCCCATTATTAAAAGGTGCTGATTTGTTTGTTCTACCTTCTTTATATGAGGGGATGCCAAATTCACTTATGGAAGCCATGTCTGTTGGAATACCTGTGATAAGTACAAATGTAAACGGTGTGACTGAATTAATGGAAGATAAAAAGCATGGTTTAATTATTCCGCCTGCCAACAAGGATGAACTGGTTAAAAGCATTCTTTCAATGATTGATGATAAAAATTATCAGGAAATGGGTTTGAATGCAAAAAAACATGTTGCTGAAAACTTCACAATTGATAAAATGGTTGATGAAATAGAGTCATTTCTTCTATTTGAACTTGCAAAAAAGAAGTAAGTTTCTTTATTTCTATAACTGATAAAATTGTATGTATTTATGGTAAAACGATTTTATATCTTCTGGGGAAGAACCATTATATTCTGGTTACTTTTTTTTATTCTTCACCGATTGATATTTATATCCTTTAACGCTGATTTCATTAAAGATACACAAACCACCAATTTAATAAAGTCATTTTTTTATGGTGGAAGGATGGATCTTTCCATCATAGGATACATGATGATGATGGTAGTTTTTGCACAATTGATTTCTTTGGTTCTTACGCGCAAATACAGCTATCGATTTATCACATACTTTAGCTATATTCTTATCATTATTTTTTCAGGCCTACTATTATCCGACACGTACCTATTCTCTTTCTGGGGAAGACATCTGGATGCAGAAGCAATGAGTTTCCTTAACGATCCCAAGGTTGTGCTTTGGTCTCTAGAATGGCATCAATCCATTGGCTTCTTTGTTGCATTTATATTAATAAATGCCTTTATCATTTATGGTTTTGGAAAGCTTGTAAAGCCTCTAAAAATTATAAAGGAGAAAATGAGTTGGACAATGTTCTTCATTCAACTTCCTACTTTAATTCTTTTGGCAGGATTACTAATTATACCCATACGTGGTGGGGTGGGTGTTGCACCCTTAAATACAGGGGCTGCTTACTTTTCATCACAACGTTTTGCTAATATGGCAGCTTTAAACCCAATCTGGAATCTGATGTATTCATACAAGAGACTGGATGCTACCAAAAAACATTATCATTTTATGGATGATAATGAAGCTGAGCAAATTTTTAGTGATTTAAAAGCTGAATCAGGTGAATACTCTCATTTACTATCCGTTGAGAGACCCAATGTGGTTGTTATTCTGCTCGAAAGTTTTGCCGGTCATATTATTGAACCATTAGGAGGACATCCGGTAACTCCGAATTTTACTAATTTATGCAAAGAAGGAGTTTTATTTACTAATTTTTATGCTGCCGCTTCCCGATCGGATAAAGGATTGGTGGCCGCATTAGCAGGATATCAGGTCATGCCAACCTATTCAATCATACGCATGCCTGATAAAACAGAAACCTTATCCTTTCTACCCAAAAAATTTGATGAAGCCGGCTACAACGACATCATGTATATGTATGGTGGCGACATGGGATTCAAGAACATGAACTCTTTTGTGAATCAGGCAGGTTTTAAACGGGTTATTCAAATGGTTGATTTTCCATCAAAATATCAAGGCGAAAAATGGGGCGTTCATGATGAATATACTTTTGACCGACTTGCCGAAGAAATGAATAATGCTCAAGGCTCTTACTTTTATTTCTATTTCACACTCAGTAGTCATGAACCATTTGATGTTCCAATGGAACAAATGTTTGAAGATAAATATCACAACTCAATAGCTTATACTGATAAATGTTTAGGTAATTTCATCAATAAAGTAAAAGAAAACGGGCAATGGGATAATACTTTGTTTATTCTTATGGCTGATCACAGCACTCCCGGACCTGAGAGATTTACCGATGATGTAAAAGAACGGTATCATATACCAATGCTATGGACTGGCGGAGCATTAGCCGTTAAAGATACTACAATAACCAAAGTAGGAAGCCAAACAGATATGGCCCGAACATTGTTAAATCAGTGTGGCATAAATGATGATGGATTTCCATTTAGTAAGAACTTGCTGGATAAGGGAGTAGAAGGTTATGCGTTCTTCGATTATCCTGATGCAATGGGATTTGTTGAAGACAGTTTATACCAGGTGTATGACAATAGAATGGGACGTTTTATTCAAATGGAAAACGCTCATAATCACATAGACAGCTTAAAGGCGAAAGCATATTTACAAGTTCTTTCGCTCGATCATAAAAGAAGATAGTAAGATAATGAAAGGATTGAAAAGGGAAGATTTTGAAGTGATGGCACCGGTTGGTTCATATGAATCATTAATGGCAGCTATACAAGGGGGAGCAGATTCGGTATATTTTGGTATTGAGCAACTAAACATGCGCTCAAGATCATCAAATAACTTCAGTACAGAAGATCTTCGAAAAATTGTTCGCATAGCCAAAGAAAATGGCATTAAAACATACTTAACAGTTAATGTTGTCATCTTCAATGAAGAATTAGCATTAATGCGAGAGATTATTGATGTTGCAAAAGAAATGGAAGTTACTGCCATTATTGCATCCGACCAGGCAGCTATCAACTATGCTCATCAAAAAGGAGTTGAAGTTCATATTTCAACTCAGGTAAATATCTCAAATGTAGAAACTTTAAAGTTTTATAGTCACTTTGCCGATGTAGTGGTTTTAGCCCGGGAGCTTAATATGGACCAGGTTAAATCAATTTATCAGACAATTATTGACGAAGATATACGAGGCCCAAAAGGTGAGTTGATTCAGATTGAAATGTTTGCACATGGTGCTTTATGCATGGCAACATCTGGTAAATGCTACATTAGTCTGCATCAGTTGAATTCTTCGGCTAACCGAGGAGGTTGTTTACAACCTTGCAGAAGAGGTTATGAAGTGACCGAAAAAGAGTCTGGAATGCAGATGAGTCTTGAGAATGATTACATAATGTCTCCCAAAGATCTGAAGACCATTCACTTCCTAAACAAGATGATTGATGCGGGTGTAAGAGTCTTCAAAATCGAGGGACGAGCCCGTTCGGCTGAATATGTTAAAAATGTTTGTCAGTGTTACAGCGAGGCAATCTCAGCTGTGATAGATGGTACCTATGGCGAAGAAAAGATAAAAGAATGGGATGCCAAATTATCCGAAGTCTTCAATCGTGGATTCTGGGATGGTTATTATTTAGGGCAGCGATTAGGCGAATGGAGTCATAATTATGGCTCAAGAGCCACCAAGAAAAAGATGTATATTGGCAAAGGATTAAACTACTTTCCAAAATTGGGTGTAGCAGAATTCTTAATGGAAACACAGAGTCTGCAGGTAGGTGATGAAATACTTATTACAGGACCAACA
The DNA here is from genome assembly GCF_050589785.1 of Carboxylicivirga caseinilyticus. Taxonomy (NCBI): domain Bacteria; kingdom Pseudomonadati; phylum Bacteroidota; class Bacteroidia; order Marinilabiliales; family Marinilabiliaceae; genus Carboxylicivirga; species Carboxylicivirga caseinilyticus. The sequence goes on from NZ_JBNGOX010000045.1 coordinate 41,922, forward strand.
ACCGGGGTGCTTCAGATGAAAGTACCGGAAATCAGAGTAGACCTTAAACCTGTTGAAAAAACAATCAAAGGAGAGCGTTTCAGCATGCCTGTTGAGATAAAAATCAGACGATCGGATAAATTATATAAACTTACTGACACCTTAAATAATCAGGAAAATGATTGAAGGTAATCTTCTAAAAATGCGCACCAGTATCGAAAATGATACTGTTCAGTATCAACTGGTATTAAATGATTCAAAAGTTGATCTAAATAAACTGATAGGTAAATCGGTAAAGCTGACATACAAGAATCAGATCAACTGCATTTCATGCGGAAAAATTACTTCTAAATCATTTGGTCAGGGATTCTGTTACAGTTGTTTTCAAACAGCACCTGAAGCAGAAGAATGTGTGCTGAATCCCGAAAAATGCAGAGCTCACCTAGGGGAATCTCGCGATCAGCAATGGGCCGAAGAACATTGCTTAATACCACATTACGTTTATCTGGCAGTTGCTTCCGGCATTAAAGTTGGAGTTACCAGACATACGCAAATCCCTACCCGATGGATTGACCAGGGTGCCTGGAAAGCAGTTATTATTGCTGAGACTCCAAACAGACATATAGCGGGTGTGATCGAATCGTTCCTTAAACAGTACTTTTCAGATAAAACAAACTGGAGGAATATGCTTAAGAATCAGTTAGCTGAAGAAATTGATCTGATTGAAGAGCAAAAAAAAGCAATTGAATTTCTTCCAAAGGAATTACAAAAATATGCTGCTGAAAACAGCAAGGCAACTGAAATAAATTACCCTGTTTTGCAATATCCTCTAAAGCCACAATCAGTTACATTTGACAAAGAATTAAGCATCGAAGGCATATTGCAAGGTATCAAAGGTCAGTATCTACTATTTGATAATGACAGAGTAATCAATATTCGTCGTCATAGCGGATACCTCGTACAAATTGAGGAGTAATTCTATTTTAATATTATTTCATCAATATACATTGACGAAGGAATATTTTTGATAGTTAGTCCCGGATTAATAAATTTTATTTTAAGATATCTACCATTTTTTTGCCCACTAATCTGAGCCAGACAATTCTGGTTCTCTTTAGTGTCGGTTGATGGCACCAGATTTACATTACCAAATAATTCGTAGGTCTCGTTATTGTTTGAAATACTCACCTCAATTGCTTTGGGACCTAAAATGGCATCTACAGGTCTTATGAGATAAGAAATATAGAGCTCTTTAATTTGTTTTCTTTTTGCAAGCTTGTAGGTTATCTCAACATTACCGGTATCTGATTTTACCCATCCTTCTTCAAGGTTCATTTTACCATGTTTCAAATCTGATAATAAAGTTACTCCTTGTTGATTTGCAAGATCATCTGGAGTGAAATCAATGATTTCTTCATCGAGATTTCCTTTTCGAACAAAAGTCTTTGAAATGATGCCTGATGGCTTTTTCCCATCCGAATAAGCAAAAGCAGAAATAGAAGTTGACCTCTTTAATTTGATGGGTCCTTCGTAAAGCAAGGAAGTTGTATCGGGTGATGAACCATCTATGGTATAAAATATTTTTGTTGAATTACCCATGATTGATATTGGAACTTCAATTTCCTTGTCAAAAGCTAATTCGTTTGTGTTGAAATATGGATCTGGCAATGCAGGAATTAATTCTTTTTCTTTCTCACTTTTCTTCTTTTCATTCAACCTGAAAGAAAGAATAGCTTTAATAGGGTAATGATCTGAAATGAATGTGTCATTTTCCTTAACTGGAAACGTTTTGAATGATTGAACCAGAAACATTCCATTAACAAAAATGTGATCGATGATTACCTTTGATGTATCATCCTTAAAACCATTAAAAGTAGTCAACAAATCATTATTGGTTGTAAGATTCTCAAAACGAGAATCCCATAATGGTGTATGATCCTTCCAATTACCGGTTAATGTCTTATAACATTGCTCATCAAACGATGCATTAAAATCACCTGTCACAATTACCGGAGCTTCACCGGCCAGAATGTGAATTTTATCCAACAATAAAACAGCACTCTCATTTCTTGCAAATTCACTTACATGACTGAAATGTGTATTGAATACATAAAAAATATAACCATTGTCAAGGTTCTTCAATTGTACCCAGGTGACAACCCTTGGAAAATATGCTCCCCAGCTTTTACTTCCGGCTTCTTCGGGCGTATTGGATAACCAAAAATGAGATGATGAAATAAGTTCAAATTTTTCTTTATTGAAAAAGATGGGCACCATCTCTCCTCCTAGTTTACCATCATCCCTTCCTGCTGCAACACTCGAATAATTAGTCAGGTGTTCCTGTAAATGATCCAGCTGTCGTGGCAAAACTTCCTGAAAACCGATAACATCAGGTGATTCTTTATCAATAAATGATAACGCCAAATCTTTTCTATTTTCCCAACTGTTAACACCATCCTGATCGTTATCGTATCGAACATTGAAGCTCATCACACTTAATGTACGATCATTTACACCGCAAGAAGTGAGTATTAAAACAGAAAGAAAAGTATATATTAATCTTATACGCATGAACACAATTTTACACTGCAATAAAAGGGTTGGATCTACATAAGGCATAAAATCAGAAGTCTAAAAAAGACAGCATACCTTAATACAATTAAAAATAAAGGCTATTTCCAGATTTGTCACTATTTATTACATGTACTTTAATAAATAGTTGATGATATCAAGTATTTAGATGTTTTATTTATCCTATTTGTTAAAAAAGCCCGACCAAATTGAGTTGATCAGGCTTTCTTTTGAAAAAAGTGGTCATTGAAAATATTTTTCACCAACCATTCATAATGGTATAGGCTATATCAATTTCATTATCATAAAAGGGCGCTGGCCTAAGAGAATAATTATCACTTTCAAAATCAACATCTTCATCATCCCAGTGGCTATGATTACAATAAAAACCGGGCCAACCATTAGCAGGACTCAATAAGAAACGATGATAATCAACTGAATTCCAGTAGATGGTTATATCAAAGACTTGTTCATCATTATGTGGTCTGTAAATGTATCCTCTTGCACCTGCAGAATTTACCATTGCTCTGCTATAGCTAACATAGTGATCATTTACAATTACCTTACCTGTTAACAGATCAACAGGATGATTTTTAGTATCCCTGATAAACACCTGTATTTCTTTATCATTCTCATTATTCTGCTCAATTTTCACCTTAACTTTTAACTGGTAAGGGTCAGCAATTTCAATATCACTTAGTATCGATTCGGTACAAGCCGAGAATAATAATGCTATCAATAGCAAAATGGGTAGAGCTTTCATAATCTTAAGTTTGAGTTTAGTTAGTAAAGCGAAATAATGTTAGGTGTAAAATCAATTCTGTCCTAATTAATATCACCTGTTAAATTCATATCTTTATAAGTAAGGTATAGAGCTGCAAGAATCACATATTTTCAAATAAAACCCCTTGAGTTGGCAAATTCATATTCTTAAGAGGTTCATCAAATGGTTTGTCAAGCCATTTTTGAAGGTCAATTTTTACAAAAAGGTTCAATCGTATAAATGATACCAGGTTTGATAATCGCCATCCAAACTGAGATAAAGCTTTCAGGTATTTTAGGACGAGTATGGTTATTAATGCCGACCATATTTGTATCATAACTGCATTTTCACTGGTTCCGATAAAGCTTTTAATATGCAATAGCTGTTTTATCTCCCTAAAAAATATTTCGATTTGCCATCGGCTACGATATAGTTCACTGATTGTGTTTGCTGTCCAAGACATTTGATTAGTGATCAGTTCGATTACTTGTTGGTTTTCTTCATTCCATATTGCCACTCTTCGGAGTCTTTTGGAATAGTTTTGTTTAGCCTTAGGGCCAGTAAACTCGATGATTTCATCTTTCAGTATGTGCTGATGTCTGTTATCGGGGAGTTCTAGGTCTTTGACTGATTTAAACTTCAGATTTTCTTTATGCCTGACAACAAAATATACCGAGTTGCTGTCCCAAACATTTAAAAGGGAGAAATCATTGTAATATCTGTCGGCTACAATTACGCTATTGGCCAACAATGGTACATCGTAAGCCCCTTTATTATCGGCCGTTTTCCCATCGGTAATATTTACATAAGCAGGCAGGTTTCCATCATAATCAAGTAGTGTGTGCATTTTTACTGCCCCTTTTGCTGTTTTATACTTTGCCCAATCAAACAAACTTAAACAAAGGCTGATGGTTGAAGAATCTAACAGGAATATTTTTGATTTGATCCTAAATTTAGATTGCTTAATATTCATCTGCTGTCCTAATTGGGATAATAACTTGTAATAGTAGTCTCTGAATAATTGCCAATCACGATGTTTGTTTTGATAACTGATGGTTGATTTTGAAGGTGCTTTTTGTATTCCTAAGTGGTTTAAATTGCCGGTTGCCGATCGTAAACCATTACTGATATCTCGCACGGATTGACTCTTTGCAAATTGGCAAAACAACATCGAAACAAGGTGTGTCCAACTGTTATAGCCCTTTTGATGTTTATCTGTTTGGCGTTCTTCAACCAATGATTTGAATGAACCTCTATCTAATTTTGAAATAATCTGCGAGAATAAATTTACCTTTACCATATGTGAGAAGTTTGTTTTTGTTGTAGCAACTCAAATATAGTTTGAGATACTTAAACTTCTTCTCACTTTCTTTTATCGTTTAGGACGCGATTGGTGTAAAATAAATCGCTTCTATAATTATGACAATTCAAACCAATAAAACACTTACACCACATTACCACATCACTCAACAGCATAAAAATTCGCATTTGTACTATAATAACCATGAGTCAGAATGTCTCAATAATTCAATGTTGAAGTATCGATAAAATAAAAGAGTTCGATCGTAATTCAACCATTCTGATTATATTGCTGTTCATATTGCTGAAATATTTGTTATCGCTTATTAGAAAACAGATATAACAGCTTTCAATACCTATTTAGCTCTGAAAAGAAAAGAAGTTATTGTTTTCTGGTATAGTTATAGATTGATAAGTTAAACGCATTGTTAATGAGTAATCAACATTATTCAGTAATCATAATAGGAGCAGGTGTAACAGGCCTGACTCTTGCTCATCATTTAAATAAGAAGAATATCGATTTTCGGGTTATTGAGAAGAATGATCGTCACGGTGGAGTTATTCAAACCAGGAAAAAAAATGGATTTGTTTATGAATCAGGTCCCAACTCTGGTGTTATCTCCCACCCCGAAGTTGTTTCATTATTTGATGACTTAGGTGATGCTATTAAATTAGAAAAAGGAAATGATCTTGTTAAAACAAGGTATGTTCTAAAAAATGGAGAATGGCATGCTTTACCCCAGGGATTAATACCAGCTGTAACAACTCCTCTGTTTTCATTAAAGGATAAATTCAGAATATTAGGCGAACCCTTTAGAAAACCAGGTTCAGATACGGATGAGACCTTAGCAGAAATGGTTAAGCGTAGAATGGGAAAAAGTTTTCTGGATTATGCTGTTGATCCGTTTATTCTGGGAATATATGCAGGTGATCCATCCATGCTTATTACCCGTCATGCCATGCCTAAACTTTATAATCTTGAACAGAACTATGGAAGTTTTATAAAAGGCACCATCAAAAAACACAAAGAACCAAAGACCGAAATAGAGAAACGAGTTGACCGGGCAGTATTTTCAATTGAGGGTGGATTGAGTCAATTAACAGATGCCTTATTAAGAAGTGCCGGCAAAGAGAATTTTCAGTTCAGCGCCGATGAAATCAAAGTACATCCTTTAAAGGATGGAAAGTTCGAGGTATCCTTTATCAGGAGCGAAGAAAAAGTAGTTTATACAGCAGATAAAGTAGTAAGTACTTTTGGTTCTGTTGGGTTGAAAGAAACATTTTCTTTTCTGGAGCAGGAAGAACTGGCAAATCTGACCAATCTGAAATATGCAAGGGTAGTTGAAATTGCCTTAGGTTTTGATAACTGGGAAGGTCGTCCTTTAGATGGATTTGGAGGATTAATCCCGCATAAGGAGAAAAGAGATCTGTTAGGTGTTTTATTTATGTCTTCTCTGTTTAAAAATCGTGCGCCTGAAGGTGGCGCATTGCTTTCGATTTTTATGGGTGGTATACGAAATGAGAAATTATGCGATTTAGATGATAAAATACTGATGGAAGTGTTGGAAAAAGAAACCAAAGATGTAATGAAACTAGATACTTTTAATCCATCGATGGTTGATATTATGCGTTATTCACATGCTATTCCACAATATGCTGTGAATTCCGACCAACGATTTAAAGCCATTGATAAAGTGCAGAATCAATACAAAGGACTTTTTATTGCAGGTAATTTAAGAGATGGTATAGGAATGGCTGATCGCATCAGACAAGCCACTCAACTTGCACAATTAATTAGCCAATGATACGAAACGGAATACTGATTTTTCATATTATAACAAGCATCTTAGCCTGTCTGGTCACTTTAGTAATTGTGTTCAGAGCTATTGTAGGGTTAACTAAAAAAGCCGATGTTACAGGATTGGATGTTCGATTACCTCTTTGGGTAACCGTTTTATTATACATTCAACTAGCATTGGGAACAGCATTGTTCGTATTTTATATGGTTGATTACACGCATGGTGAGATAGACTTATTAAAACGAACAGAATTAAGAAGTCGATTTTGGGCAGTTGAGCATTTTATTCTAATGGTTTTTACGCTTGTTGTCAGCCATATTGGCTGGATTTTTGCCCGACAAAGCAAGCAGTCTGTAATTATTTATAAAAAAAATCTTTTGTATTTTGGTGTTGCATGTGCTATGATAATGGTTTCTATGGCAATGAATGTTATTAGGCATGCAGTGTAAGATTATATGATGCAAAAATAAAATGAGCCTTTTATGAAGATTCTGATTGTTGAAGACGAACCGGAATTAGCCAATAGTATAAAAACTTTTCTTGAGTCAGGAGGTCATCTTTGCGAACAAGTAAGCCGATTAGATGACGCCCTTCACATTGTTGATACTGTGTTCGATATCATCGTGCTCGATTTGAATCTCCCTGATGGAAATGGTTTGGAAGTCGTACGAAAAGTTAAAAATAAAGGAATGAAAACCGGTATTATCATTGTTTCGGCAAGAGATAGTCTGGATAATAAAATTGAAGGTCTCGAACTGGGTGCTGATGATTATCTTACCAAACCATTTCAAATGGCTGAGTTAAATGCCCGTTTGAAATCAGTGGTTCGAAGGGTTCACTTTAAAGGTGACGATCATATTGAATTTAATGAATTAAAAGTTATTCCGGGTGAGATTTTGGTAACTGTGCACAATAAACCCGTTGATCTGACTAAAAAAGAGTTTGACCTATTAGTTTATTTCATTGCCAACAAAAACAGGGTACTGACCAAAACCGGTATTGGAGAACATATGTCAAAAGATTTTATGGATTATGGCTTTACCGACGATTTTATTTATACCCATATCAAAAACCTGCGCAAAAAGTTGTTAAAAGCAGGTTGCGGTGATTATATCCGCAATGTGTACGGAGTAGGTTATAAATTTACAGATACTGAATAATATGATTATGAAACGTCCTAAAGCAAATAAAAAAACTCTTATAAGGTGGAAAATATATATTGACCGGGCAAGAATGTATATCGGTTACATCCAGTTTTTTATGATCGGATTTGTCTTTCTTGAGTCGTTTAAAAATAAAAAACTGCAGGAATTAATATTCGATAATATCTTTTTGTCAATTCCCGTTCTTTTTGTTCTCTTTATTATCTTATCTCTCATCATTGGTAGAATCGACACGATACTTGGATTGCGTGAAGAAGAGTTGCGTAACTCAACACAATCAAATCCGGTCATGAGAGATATTCTTAATGGAATTGAAGAAATGAAGAAAGAATTAAAGGAATTAAAGGAACTTCAATCAAAAGATAAAACTACTTAAAATGAAACTGCTAACTAAAACGGGTTTAAATTTTATCTCAGCCAGTATTTTTTTCTTCCTGTTGGGTAGTTTAGGAGGATATTATTTCATACGTTATGCAGTTAATAAATTTTTAAACAATGAGTTACTGGCAGCTAAACGTTTGATCGAACAGGAGGATGATTTTACCACATTAAGATTAACCTATGCTGATATTCACGTTGATACATTACAAAATAAGCTTCTGAACGAAAATGAAATCTTCAATGATACCGTTATCATAAATAGACAAACAGGTAATTACGATTTTTACAGGAAACTAACATTTGAAAAGCAAATCGATCAGGGTGTTATTCAATATGCTATATTTCGGTCTACTGCACCATCAGATTTGTTGGTAATGAAATTCACATTGATGCTGGCTGTTTTTCCTATTATCTTTTTTGTTATTCTTTATCTGGTCAACAGGGCTTCAACTAAGCATTCATTAAGTGTGTTTTACGACACCATAAAAAAACTCCGAACCTTTGATGTTAATAAAGATAATACGTTGGAGTTGATGACCTCAGACATTGACGAATTTGAACAGCTAAATGTGGTATTTAATGCGATGGGCAAAAAGATTAAGGATGATTTCGAACGTCTGAAACAGTACACCGAAAACACATCGCATGAATTACAAACACCGCTGGCAATTATTGTATCTAAAGTTGATGAGCTGCTGCAATCGCCCAATCTGACTGAGAAAGAATTTAAAACGCTGGCAGCACTAATGGAAACTGTCAGCCGTTTATCTAAAACCAACCAAGCTCTAATTTATCTGGCTAAACTCGATAACCGCATGTTTAGCGATGAGGAAGAAATTAATTTTGTGGAAATGGTTCGTGAACAAATTGAACTTTTTGAACCTATGATAGAAGATAAACAAATCAAAGTTGATTTTATCTCATCAGGAACTTGCAGATACAGGATGAATCGTACCCTGGCACAAACATTGATTCAAAACCTGGTGAAAAATGCTATCCGACACAATAAAGAAAACGGTTATATAAAAGTTGATTGTTCAGAACATTCACTATTTATTGCCAATAGTGGCGACCCTCTGAATATTAAAACAGAAGAACTCTTTGAGCGATTTAAAAAAGCCGGGAATCATCCTAAATCATTAGGAATCGGATTATCCATTGTGAAACGTATCTGTGAGATATCTGGAATAGATATTCAATATGACTG